>NZ_SZWP01000038.1:0-180710 GCF_005280825.1 Citrobacter sp. wls829 | reverse complement strand
ATCAGGAACTTGTTCGCACCTTCCTTAGTTTGTGGATCAACATCACCGACGGTCTGATCATGGTTGATGCTGCCAGCGCCAAACGTGCCGAAGACTCACTGGCCCTGCTTCGTAAAACTCTCGGTTCTCTCCCGGTGGTACCGCTGACTATGGAAGCGCCGATCGAACTAACTATGACCGACTGGGTTCGTTCTGGTAGTGCGCCTGCTGGCTTTGGCCTGGGTGATGAAGCCGAACTGAAAGCCATTCTTGAAAATGGCGGTATCGGACGCTTTAAAAAACAGGCTCTGGTCAGCGACGAAATTCATGTGCATCTGGAAGCTGGCAAAGTAGTTACAAAGCTGTCTATCGACTGGCAACAGCGCATTCAGTTCGTTCTTTGCGATGACGGCAGCATCAAGCGCCTTAAGTTCTCTGATGAGCTGAAAGAACAAAACGACGATATCGACCGTGAGGATGCGGCTCAGCGGTTCGATGCTGACTTTGTTCTGATGACCGGCGAGCTTATCTCTCTCATTAACGGATTAACAACCTCTCTCGGCGGCGAAGCTAGGCGAGGAGTTGAAACGGATTATTGACGATAGCCGCGATAATGTGGCCAGCCCGTTCATCGTTCACAGGATTCCGGAACGGCAGGTTAAACGTAGTAAAGAGGTTTCGCACCCCACGCAGATCGCACCGGATTACCTGAGCCGGTCCTTTTCCTCGGTGCGCGACAAACTGGGTTTATGCGACCAAATGGCGATGGACGAAAGACCAACCTTTCACGAAATTCGAGCGCTGGCCGCACACCTTTTCGATCAGCAAGGCATCGATCCACAAGGACGAATGGCGCACAGCGATGCTAAGTCGACCAAGATCTACACGCAAAACCATATCGATTGGGTCGTCGTTCCCCATGGTGAAATCAAGGCCGGTTAGATACATATCTCATGGGGAGAAACCACTACTTAAGTCATTGATGTATATAGAGCAGATTTTGCTAAAAAAGCACTGTTTGTTTATACAGTCAAACGGTACCCACCACCAGCAATAGCAAGGCTCTCAGCCTTTTAAAAGCGGCGTCATGGGGTGTCGGGGGTCGGAGGTTCAAATCCTCTCGTGCCGACCAAAATTCCCCAAAAAACCAATCTTCTACGATTGGTTTTTTTATGTCTGCAATTTGCCGGGACTCAGCGCCCTCTTTCCTGGCCGGTGCCTGGCATAATTCACCCTGCTGACTTCTCTTCCAGCTGCTTGCATCTTTAATATCAACATTGTTTATTATTGCCGCTCATTAAAGTTGATATTTAATTAATGTTGTCAAACAGCAAATCGAGATTACAGTAATGACACAAATATTTTATTAATTTTTCACTTTAATAAACCCTGCTTAAACGTTAAGCATTTCATAGCAGAATGAATCGCTGGTCGGATATGTGCGAAATAAAATAAATAAGAACATGACATTTCTATCCTAACCCTACGATGGTAAAAATGAAAAAGTTAATGATGGCATTAGTGGCAACTGTAGCGTTATCAGGTTGTGCACAGCAAACCTTTAAAATAAATAACGGCATTGCCGAAAAACCGACCCAAGAGGTCAAACAGAGCTTTTTTGTTCACGGCATAGGCCAGTCGCAAACTATTGATGCAGCACTTGTTTGTGGTGGTGCAGACAAAGTTATCCGTACCGAAGTACAGGAATCGGGAATGGATGTTTTCTTGCGTATTATTACTATCGGTATCTACACACCTCGTGAGGCGAGAGTGTATTGCGCTAAATAATACGATGAGCAGGTGTTCGATGGATACCTGCTTAGCAATAATGTGCCTGGCATTATTTAACACGATTAAAAAATAGTGACGTAATAACTGAATAATTTTTGTGTCGTTAAGAAACACATTTAACGCTATCTGTTGATAGTGACACTTCCGTACTCGCCCCATCGACTTACTTATAAATCAATATCAACGCATAACCCTCTTTATACACACAAAGTTGTATTTAAAATGCATGTTTATATGTGTAAAGATATGTCAGGGGAAAGTACCTTCCCCCTCCTGCGTCGCGATGGCTCAGGCTTTGTACAATAAAAAAGGTTAGGTTATGCATTACTCAAAGCGTTTATGGCTAACGCTTCTCGTTATCTGCCTGGCGTCCTTTGGCGTGCTACTGTGGCTGGGCGGCGAGATTTATCAGCAGGCTCCGCCTATTCCGGCACAAGTTATCACGACGGATGGTGAGCAGGTTTTCACCGGGGAACAAATTCAGGATGGGCAGGAAGCCTGGTTTAAATCTGGCGGTCAACAGCTGGGTTCCGTTTGGGGCCATGGCAGCTACGTTGCGCCTGACTGGTCTGCGGACTGGCTGCACCGTGAAGCGCTTGCCTTACGCGACATCATCGCCGAGAAAAAATATCAGCAACCGTTCGATGCGCTAACGCAAGAACAACAGCTGGTTGCGGGCGGCCTGATGAAACAGGAGATGCGCCATAATAGCTATGACGCGCTGCGTAATGTCATCATTATTACACCGGAGCGCGCCAAAGCCATTCGTGAGGTTGCCGCGCATTATGACGGTCTGTTCAGCGACGCGCCTGATTTCCACGCGCTGCGCGTTGACTATGCGATGAAGGAAAATACACTTTCCTCTTCTCTGGACCGGCAGGATCTCGGCGCCTTCTTCTTCTGGAGCGCCTGGGCTGCCACCACCGAACGCCCAGGTGATACCATCACTTACACCAGCAACTGGCCGCATGAAGCGCTGGTGGGTAATACGCCAAGTGCCAGCTTAGGCATCTGGTCTATTGCCAGCGTCATTCTGCTGCTGGGCGGTATTGGTGCCCTGGTCTGGTACCATTTCCGTAACGAAGAAGACGAAACCATTGTCTCCCCGGCCAGCGATCCGCTGTTCCGGCTGACGCTGACACCGTCGATGCGCGCAACCACAAAATATTTTTACGTGGTTATCGCCCTGTTTATGGTGCAAATTTTCCTCGGTTCGATGACTGCGCACTACAGCGTGGAAGGCCAGGATTTCTTCGGCATCCCGCTATCGAAAATCTTACCGTACACCGTACTGCGTAGCTGGCACACCCAGCTGTCAGTTCTGTGGATTGCTACCGCGTGGCTGGCAACCGGTCTGTATATCGCCCCGCTGATTTCCGGCAAAGAACCCGCATTCCAGCGTCTGGGCGTTAATATTCTGTTTGTTGCGCTGCTGATTCTGGTGGTTGGTTCGCTGGGCTTCGGCTGGTTGGGTGCAATGGGCTATCTGGATGCCAAACAGAACTTCTATATTGGTGCCCAGGGTCTCGAGTTCACCAACATGGGACGCATGTGGCAGTGGCTGCTGTTTATCGGCCTGATGATTTGGCTGGTGCTGGTGGGACGTGCATTATGGCCTGCCCTCACCCGTCCATCAGAAAACCGTGGTCTGATCATGCTGATGTTCCTGGCAGCCATTTGTATCGGCCTGTTCTACTCTACGTCCCTGATTTGGGGCTTTAAGACGCATTACGCCATTATTGAATACTGGCGCTGGTGGCTGGTTCACCTGTGGGTAGAAGGTTTCTTTGAAGTCTTCGCCACCGCCGTGATTGCGCTTATCTTCTGTCGTCTCGGTCTTATTCGTAGTAGCGCGGCGAACAAAGCAACACTGTTCTCGACCATCATCTTCCTGTTTGGTGGCATTCTGGGAACGCTGCACCACCTGTACTTCACTGGCGCACCGATCTCCGTCATTGCCTGGGGTTCAATTTTCTCTGCACTGGAAGTGGTTCCGCTTTCGCTGGTGGGGATCGAAGCTGCACACAGTTACTCACTGGCGCGTAAGGCACCGTGGGTACAGCGTTACCGTTGGATGATCTTCTTCTTCGTGGCCGTGGCATTCTGGAATATGGTCGGCGCTGGCCTGCTGGGCTTCGCCATCAACCCGCCGATTTCACTGTACTACGTGCAGGGTCTGAACCTGACGGCAGCGCATGCTCATGCCGCGCTGTTTGGCGTATACGGTATGCTCGGTATTGGTCTAATGTTGTTCTGTCTGCGTGGTCTGCTGCCGGACAACCATTGGGTTGATTCTCTGTTGAAATGGGCATTCTGGTTGATGAACATCGGCTTAACGTGGATGGTCTTTGTCTCGCTGCTGCCGGTAGGGATTTATCAGTCATGGGCCAGCATTGATAAGGGGCTGTGGTACGCGCGCTCTCCGGAAGTGATTCACTCGCATATCGTTGAAACACTGGTCTGGCTGCGTGTCCCGGGCGACATCATCTTCGGTATCGGTGGACTGCTGCTGGCGCTCTTTGCGCTGAAACTGCTTACCAAAGCCAACGCTAAATCGATGACGCTGGCAAACGAGAAAAACTAAGCGCCATTTTTAAGATGACGCTCAGCAATTAAAAGGCAACCGCAGCGCCAGTCGTTGCGGTTTTTTTATTTCGTCTCGCAAACCGGCAGCACCTTGATTCAAGTCATAAAGAGTATTCTTTGTAAAAATTCCAATGAGAGCTTTTTGAGTCAGGATATACTATTTGCACCTGTAAAAAGTAGGGTCACGTTGCCTTATCATCTGCGTGATAAATCAGGATTATCCCATGCCCCGAAATATAACGAAATTAAGAGTGCTCAGGAGAAGAAGATGCCTGAATTAACACCTTTTAAGGTGATGATCGTTGATGACCACCCACTCATGCGGCGAGGAATCAGTCAATTACTGCAGCTGGATAGCGCATTTGACGTGGTTGCCGAAGCAGGCGACGGCGCGAGTGCTATCGATCTGGCAAACCGGCTTGACCTGGATGTGATCCTGCTGGATCTCAATATGAAAGGTATGAGCGGACTGGATACCCTGAATGCGCTGCGCCGGGATGGCATCACAGCACAAATTATCATTCTTACCGTATCGGATTCCGCCAGCGATGTTTATGCCTTAATTGATGCTGGCGCTGACGGTTATTTGCTGAAAGACAGCGATCCGGAAGTGTTGCTCGAAGCTATTCGCAGCGGTGCGAAAGGCGGTAAAGCCTTCAGCGAACGCGTCAGCAACTACCTGCGTGAACGTGAGCTATTTGGCGCAGAAGAAGATCCGTTCAGCATGCTGACCGAACGCGAACTGGATGTATTACATGAACTGGCACAGGGGCTGTCAAACAAACAGATCGCGTCAGTGCTGAATATCTCCGAACAAACAGTAAAGGTGCATATTCGCAATCTGCTGCGCAAACTTAACGTGCGTTCTCGCGTTGCGGCTACCATCCTGTTTTTACAAACACGCGGCATGCAATAACCAGATATTGCCCGATGGCGCTACGCTTATCGGGCCTACAAGTTGCGTGCATCAGTAGGCCGGATAAGACGCTTTGCGTCGCCATCCGGCATCTTCCACGCTTATTTCTCCTGCGGCGACAGCTGTTCCAGCGCTTGTTTAATGCTGCGCTCAATCACCGAGCGGCGGGTATCGTTGGCAGGTAATAATTTCAGCATCATCTCCCACGCGGCGACCGCTTCACCAAAGCGCTGCTGCTCAAACGCATTAAACGCATACATACTCAGCACACGGACGTTGGCATGATCGCTTCTGACTAGTTGACGCAGCAGTTCTCCTCCCCGGCGGTTATCGTCCGGATCGGAGGAACGGGTCAACGCTTCCGCATAACCCAGCGCGGCATCGCTATTTTTCGGATCCAGCCGGTAAGCGTTAGCGTAGGCTTCGGTCGCTGTACTGGCATTGCCTAATACCATGCCAATACGCCCGAGCATGATCCAGCCTTCAACGTTTCCGGCGTCAGATTGCAGCCGCGTACGCAGCCCCAGCGCCAGGCGCGTCATATCCTCTTCATTCAGCGGCTCGGCTTTCGGATCCAACGCGCGTTCCAGCAACCCCGGAGCCTGGGCGGTGGCCTGCTGCCAAACTTTTACCTGCTTATAATTACCGGTGTGGTAATAGCTCACCGCACCCACCACAAGCGCCACCACCACGCCAGGTGCAAACAGCCACCATCCACCCCGTGTGCCATCCGGTGTGGTATCGTCAGGAAATTCTTCCTGCTTCAGGCGAACGCGACGACGAGAGCGGGCGAAAATAATCCAGCCTCCCAGACCAATCGCCACCAGCGGCATCACCCACAGCAGTACGGTCAGTGGTGTCAGCGGCGGATCGTAGGTCACGAAGTTGCCATAACGCGCCACCATATAATCGACGATCTCTTTCTGGCTTTTCCCTTCTTGCATCAGCTCATACACTTTCTGACGCAGGTCGGTGGCAATCATCGAGTTTGAATCAGCAATGCTGTTGTTCTGACATTTTGGACAACGCAGCTGCTCGGTAAGCTGGCGGAACTGCTGCTCCTGCGCTTCGTCCTTGAACTGCATTACATCGATAGTGGCCAACGCCGAACCTGAGACAATCAGCATCAGCACGCCCAGTAAAAACCTCATTGCGCGGCCTCCTTACTGTACTTATCCCACAACGGTTTGAGCTCGCTCTCCCACACCCTGGCGTTTAAATCACCGGCATGGCGGTAACGAATAATGCCTTTACCGTCGATCAGGAACGTTTCCGGCGCGCCGTACACCCCCAGATCCAGACCCAGCATCCCGTCGCCGTCAAACAGGCTCAGCGCATACGGATTACCCAGCTCTTTCAGCCAGACAATAGCTTTCTGGCGATCGTCTTTGTAGTTCAGACCCACAACCCGAATGCCCTGCGCTGAAAGCTGGTTCAGATACTGATGTTCAGCGCGACAGGTCGGACACCAGGTCGCCCAGACGTTAAGCAGTACCGGCTTGCCCTGCGTAAGCACATCGGCCTGATAATGCTGACCCGGGTTCTCCAGCGACTCCAGGCGGAATGTCGGCACCGGTTTACCGATCAGCGCCGACTCCAGATTTGTAGGATCGTCGCCCTGCGCGTTACGTGCCAGCTGCCACAGCAACGCTGCGGCAATCACGAGAAAAATAATAAACGGAATTAACAGTGCGTTGCGCTTCATACAGCCTCCGGCGCTTTTTCTTGCCCGGCAGTGCGGGGACGCGTGCGCTGGCGATAGCGCGGATCAAACAGGCAGAACAATCCGCCCAGCGCCATCAGTAACCCTCCGGCCCAAATCCAGCGAATAAACGGTTTGTAATACAGACGCACGGCCCACGCGCCGTTGTCCAGCTCCTCGCCCAGCGCCGCGTACAGGTCACGGGTAAATCCGCCGTCAATGGCCGCCTCGGTCATCATCGAGCTGGTGCTGTTATAAAAGCGTTTTTCCGCATGCAGCGTAGCTTCCGGTTTGCCGTCACGCGTGACGCCAATAATCGCGACACCGCCGCGATAGTTAGGACCGGTGATATCTTTCACTTCACGGAAGGTGAACTGGTAATCATGAATGCCGACACTATCGCCCGCCTTCATGCGCACATCGCGTTCAACGCTGTAGTTCTGACTAAACGCAATACCGACGATAGTGACGGCAAGCCCTACGTGACCCGACACCATACCCCAGTAACTCGGCGTCAGCTTCGTGCCGCGTGAAATACGCAGAAATGCCTCAGACATGGCCAGCACAAATATCCAGCAGGCCATTGCCATGCCGACGACGGTCATCGCGGCAATGCGATCCTCAAACAACCACGGTAGCAGCACGGACATTACCAGCGTGGTGACAAAAGCGATAATCAGCAACGTTTTTAGTTTGCGCGGCCGGTCGCGTCCCCAGCGCACCAGCGGCCCAATCCCCAGCAACAGCGCGAACGGTGCCATCAGCCAGGTGAACATGGTATTAAAGAACGGCTCACCAATCGAAATACTGCCCAGCCCCAGCTGTTTATGCACCAGCGGCAGCAGCGTGCCCAGCAGGACTACCAGCATGGCGGCAATCAGCAAAACGTTGTTCCCCAGCAGCAGCGATTCACGCGACCACAGTGCGTTATTGACCCGCGAGCGAACCTTATGCCCACGTACCGCAAACAGCAGCAGTGAACCACCAATCACCAGCACCATAAAGGCCAGGATAAACATCCCGCGCGACGGGTCGGAGGCGAAGGCATGTACCGACACCAGCACGCCCGAGCGCACGAGGAACGTCCCCAACAGGCACAGTGAGAACGCGCAGATCGACAGCAGTAACGTCCAGGCCTTAAAGCTGGCGCGTTGCTCCGTAACGGCCAGGGAGTGCATCAGCGCCGTCCCCACCAGCCACGGCATAAACGAGGCGTTCTCTACCGGATCCCAGAACCACCAGCCGCCCCAGCCCAACTCGTAGTAAGCCCAGGCCGAACCGAGCACAATACCCAGCGTCAGAAACACCCACGCCGCCAGCGTCCACGGGCGTGAAAAACGGGCAAAGGTGCTGTCCAGACGCCCGCTCATCAGCGCTGCAATGGCAAAAGCAAAGGCAACGGAGAAGCCGACATAGCCCATATACAGCAGCGGTGGGTGGAAAATAAGTCCCGGATCCTGCAACAGCGGGTTCAGATCGCGCCCTTCTATCGGGAAGTCCGGCAGCGTGCGGGAAAACGGGTTGGAGGTAAACAGAATAAACAGCAGGAAGCCGACGCTAACCATCCCCATCACCGCCAGCACACGGGCGACGATATCCAGCGGCATACGCTGACTAAACAGCGCCACGGCAAAGGTCCAGCCACTCATCAGCAGCACCCACAGCAGCAGCGAGCCTTCATGCGCGCCCCACGTGGCCGCCACACGATACCAGACCGGAAGCTGGGTATTGGAGTTACTGGCGACGTAGGTCACGGTAAAGTCATTGACCACAAAGGCGTTAATCAACACCAAAAACGCGCCCATCACACAGATAAACAACAGCCAGGCAAAGGGCCGCGCAGAGGCCATCATCCGTACATCGCCGCGCGCAACGCCCCACAGCGGATAAACCGAGAGCAGCAATGCGACGCCAAGCGCCAGGCACAGCAGCCCGTTGCCAATTTCAGGCATCATGACGTTTTATCCTTATACACACTTTCCGGGCGACGATGGTTTTCCTGCATCGCTTTTTCGACTTCCGGCGGGGTGTAATTCTCATCATGTTTGGCGAGAACTTCTTTTGCCTGAACATGATTCCCCTCGCCCAGCTCACCCTGAACAACGACGCCCTGCCCTTCACGGAACAGATCCGGCAGGATGCCTTCATACGTCACATCCACCACGCCTTCGGCGTCATAGATGCTGAAATTCACCTTCAGCGATTGCGGGTCACGCTTTACACTGCCCGGCATGACCATGCCACCCACGCGCAGGCGTTGGCCGACTTCTGGCATCTGCTGGGTTTCACGCTTGCCGTAGAGGATTTCGCCCGGCGTATAGAACAAGTCGATATTGGAACGCAGCGCGTAAAGCACCAGCGTGATGGTCAATGCCAGGCCCGCCAGTACCGCACAGGCTATCCATAGCCGATTTTTACGTCGAATATTCACGCCGCCTCCCGTTGTACTTGCGCCGCACGCATGCGGGCTTCTCTTGCCCGCTGCTGCGCCACGCCGCGTAAAATCGCGCGGTGCTGTAGCGCGGAATGCAGTACCAGCACCGTCAGCGGGATAACGCTCATCGCCACGGCCAGCCAGACATACAAGGCGTAACCGCCCATGGCGAAAAAATCACTCCAGGATGCAAATGCAGGGGTCATTGGCGGCCTCTTTTTAAGATCAGTTCACTCACCCACGGGCGGCGTTTTTCCATCAACAAAATCAGGTTACGCATGCGCATCAGCGTCAGCGTGACAAACAGTAACAGGTAACCGACGATCGCCAGACGCAGCGGCGCGCGCATCGCCGGGTCGATACTTTGCTGCATACGGGTTGACCCCTGGTGCAGCGTATTCCACCACTCTACCGAGTAGTGAATGATCGGTAAGTTCACCACGCCAATCAGCACCAGAATCCCCGCGGCACGCCCTGCTACACGGCGGTCATCAAATGCGTGCCACAGCGCAATCGCGCCAACGTAGAGAAACAGCAGCACCAGTTCAGAGGTGAGTCTGGCATCCCACACCCACCAGGTTCCCCACATCGGTTTACCCCATGCAGAACCGGTCACCAGGGCAATAAAGGTAAACACCGCACCAATGGGCGCCATCGCCGCCAGCGCCAGGTTGGCCATTTTCATCTGCCAGACCAGGCCGATAAACGCGGCAACCGCCATCGAGGCGTAAATGCCCATCGACCAGATTGCCGCCGGGACGTGCAGGTAGATGATGCGATAACTCTGTCCCTGCTGATAATCCGCGGGTGCAAAGCCAAATCCCCAGATCCAGCCCGTTACCAGTACCACTGCGCTGGCAATGGCCAGCCACGGGATAAACCAGCCACAGATCTGATAGAGCCGTGGGGGCATCGCCAGTTGATGAAGTATTTTCCACATAGTTCAGTCACCAGACTCAAGCAAAACAAATGAAATTACCTTGGTGCCAGATGGCCGCGCTTGCGCCTTATCCGGCCTACAGTTACTGCACGCTAATACGTAGCGCCGCCGCTGTCGCAAACGGACTTAACGTTGCGCTGCCAACCAACAGTGCGCCCAGAATCGCCATGTAGCCTTCAACGGGTAAGTGCATTGAGGCAGCATCCATCGCGGCGGTAGCAAAAATCAGTAATGGAATCGTGAGCGGTAGCACCAGTACACTTAACAATACGCCGCCACGCTTTAATCCCACCGTTAACCCCACGCCCGGTGCCCCGAGAAAACCCAGTGTTGGCGTGCCGAGCAGCAGGGTTAGCGCCATAATTTGCCACCCGTACATATCCATGCCCAGCAGCAACGCCACCAACGGCGAGAGGATCAGCAGCGGCAGGCCAGTCACTACCCAATGCGCCATCACCTTCGCCAGCACCACAGCCGGTAACGGTAACGGCAACAGCATCAACTGCTCAAGGCTACCGTCCTGCAGGTCATCACGGAATAAGCGTTCCAGCGCCAGCAACGACGCCAGTAATGCCGCCACCCAGATAATCCCCGGCGCAATGCGCGCCAGCAGCTGTGGCTCTGGGCCAATGCTCAGCGGGAATAACGTAATCACAATCAGGAAGAACCATAACGGATTGGCGATCTCCGCACTATGACGAAACGCAACCCGCAGTTCTAAACGGAAAATTCGCCACATCATTGTGCTGTCCTCTCGCGGGTCAGCGCGATGCGCCGCACTTTATTGGTTTCTACATTGAGAGGTTGGTGAGTCGTCAGAATAACAACTCCGCCCTGCTCCGTATGCTGAGCCATACGTTGGGTGAGACGCTCAACGCCATTAACATCAATCGCGGTGAACGGTTCATCGAGGATCCACAGTCGGGCACGGGTTAGCCACAGGCGAGCCAGCGCAACACGACGCTGCTGCCCGGCGGAGAGCTGATTGACCGGAATATCTTCATATCCGGCAAGACCTGCCTGTGCCAGCGCCTCCAGACACTGGGCGATATCGCCATCATGATGGAAAAACCGCAGATTCTCCAACGCCGAAAGCCGGGTTTTTATCCCCGGCTGATGTCCGATCCACAGCAGTTCCTGATGGAAATTGTCCCGCACCTGATGCAGCGGTTGACCTTGCCAGAGAACGTCTCCGGCATCAGGACGAGCCAGCCCGGTAAGCAACCGCAACAGGGTCGTTTTCCCCGCACCGTTACTTCCGGTAATTTGCACCCATTCCCCTGCGTTAACGCGAAATGACAGCTCGCTAAACAGTATTCTGTCATCTCGCTCACAGAGCAGTTCTCTGGCTTCAAGCATCCTGATTATTTACATCCTGTTAAAAGCCCGGTTTGACTTCGCGCATATCAGGCAGCTTGTGTGCAATCCCTTTATGACAGTCAATACACGTTTGCCCTTCTTTTACGGCCTGGTCATGCATTTTAGCCGCCACGCCTTTCTGGGCAGTTAAATCCATAAACTCGAAGTTGTGGCAGTTACGACACTCTTGCGAATTATTGTCTTTCATACGCCGCCATTCATTTTGCGCCATCGTCAGACGATGGTCTTCAAATTTTTGCGGTGTATCTATCAACCCCAGTGCTTTCGCGTACAGTTCTTTGCTGGCCTTGATTTTACGGATCATTTTCGGGCCCCACTCGTGCGGGACGTGGCAATCAGGACACGTAGCTCGTACACCACTGCGGTTGTTGTAGTGTACGGTTTCCATGTATTCCTGGTATACCGTGTTGCGCATTTCGTGACAGCTAATGCAGAACTCTTCCGTATTGGCCTTTTCCATACCGGTATTAAAGCCGCCCCAGAAAATAATGCCGCCCACAAAGCCGATTAACAACAGCGTGCCGAGCGCCAGACGGCTGGGGCGACGCCACCATTGCCAGACGCGCTTAATCCAGCCTAGTTTACGGTTAGAATTTTCCATAATGACCTCTTATTTCCCGTAACCTTTCGAGGGGGTGAAGGTATTTTCGACAATCGGTGCAGCATCCGCCTGCGGGACATGGCACTGCAGACAGAAATAGCGACGCGGCGCGACTTCCGCCAGTACTTTGCCATCGCTATCCATAAAGTGCGTCGGGCTAATGCGCGGCGCGCCGGTGGTGCGATAGCTTTCGACGCCGTGGCATTGCAGGCAGCGGTTGGTGTTGGTCGTTACCTGGTAACCGTCAACGCTGTGCGGGACCATCGGCGGCTGGTTAACATAGTTCAGCGGCATACGCTCCTGCTCTTTCGGCATGCGAATCGCCCCTTCCTGGGTCCCCGAGACTTCCGGTGACTGGCTCAGATCCACTCCGTTTGCAGCCCAAACGGCCCCACTCACTACCAGGGCCAGCGCGGCCGCCATTTGACTCAGCGCTTTAATCAGGTCATGGCTTTTCATGATTTCGCTCCCGAACTCCATCGTGTTGTTATTGTAAAAACATCCTCAGAACAGACATCCACACAGCGACCGCAACCCATGCAATCGCGACTGGTTACCTGCACCGGACTTTGCTCATCCAGCACCGGGGCACGTAGCACATGCGGTTCCGGGCAAACATGAAAACAATCCATACAGCGGTTACATCTCTCGCGTTCTTTTGCTGACACGGTTAACACCCCTTTGCTTCCCAGCACGCTATACAGCGCGCCTAATGGGCAAAGGTGCCCGCACCAGCCATGCTCAACAACCAGTAAATCAAATAAAAACAGTGAAATAATCAGCAGGATACCGCTACCGAATCCCATTACCAGGCTACGTCCCAGCAAAGAGACCGGGTTTATCCACTCCCACAGCAGCGTACCGGTCAGCGCGGATCCCACCAGGATAACGACCAGCAGGACGTACCGTATATGGCGCGGAATAGTCGCAGACTGATTCAGGTCAAACCTTCTGCGTAACACACTTGCCAAATCAGTGACCGGGTTCATTGGGCAGACCCAGCTGCAAAACAACCGCTTACCGGCCAGGGCATACAGCCCCGTAATAAGTGCAGCACCGATTAACGCTACGGTCGCAGGCAGATGTCCACTGGCGAGGCTTTGCAGCGTAATCAGCGGATCGGTGAATGGGATGGTATCCAGCAACAGGCTGCTGCTGTAATTGCCATACAGGATCCACACCCCTAACCACGGGCCGCTGAGAAACATTGCCAGCACCAAAAACTGCGTCAGACGACGCAGCACCAGCCAACGGTGGCTGCGCCACCAGCCTTTTTTCTCCCGCGCTTCACGCCCGGCATCACGTTTACGATTTGCCATTGTTCCCCTCCAGCCAACCGAAGCGGTAATGGTGTCCCAACTCCCCTTTCGCCAGCGACAGCGGCAGCACTTTTATTGCCGGCTGTTCCAGCACGCAGACCTTTTCACATTTACCGCATCCGGTGCAGGCATCGCTGTGTACGGTCGGAATAAACCGCGCGTGCTTACCGGTGCGCATATTGCGATCCAGTTCCAGGGTGATGGCCTCGTCTATCTTTGGGCATTCGCGATAACAGACATCGCAGCGCAGCCCTTGATAGTTGAGGCAGTTCTCGTGATCCAGCAGTACCGCCAGTCCCATGCGTGAATCGTCAATGGATTCGATCTCCCTGTCCAACGCGCCGCTTGGGCAGACTTTGGCGCACGGGATGTCTTCACACATTTCGCAGGGAATGTCGCGCGCGACAAAATACGGTGTCCCCGCCGCCAGCCCGGAGGCCAGCGTCGCCAGTTTCAGCGTGTCGTACGGGCAAGCCTGAACGCACTGTCCACAGCGCACGCAGGCGCTGGCAAAGGCGTCTTCAGCCAATGCCCCTGGCGGGCGCAACCGCACGCCGGTTGCACGTGCAGTTTGCTGTTGCAACCCCAGCACCACGCCAACGGCAGCCAGCCCGCCCGCTGCGCGAACCATATCGCGCAGAAAGCGGCGGCGGCCATTTTGGGGTTTTGCTGACCGGGACATAACGCGTTACACCTTCGCCAGCTTCACGGCGCACTTCTTGAAATCCGTCTCTTTAGAGAGCGGATCCGTCGCATCCAGCGTCAGGTTGTTCACCAGCTGTGCGGCGTCGAAGAACGGCATGTACACCAGCCCCTGCGGTGGACGGTTACGACCGCGGGTTTCAACAATCGAAATCACTTCGCCACGACGGGAAACCACTTTCACCTTGTCGCCACGACGCAGATCGCGGGCTTTCGCATCCAGCGGATGAATAAACAGGACGGCTTCCGGGAAGGCGCGGTGCAGTTCAGGTACGCGGCGCGTCATGCTACCGGTGTGCCAGTGCTCCAGCACGCGACCGGTGGAGAGCCACAGGTCATACTCTTTATCCGGTGCTTCTGCGGCGGGTTCAAACGGCAGCGCGAAGATGACCGCTTTGCCATCCGGCTTGCCGTAGAACTTGTAGCTTTCGCCCACCTTCACGTAAGGGTCGTTACCTTCGCTGTAGCGCCACTGGGTCTCTTTACCGTCGACCACCGGCCAGCGTAAACCACGCGCTTTGTGGTAATCGTCAAATGGCGCCAGATCGTGACCATGACCGCGACCAAACCAGGCGTACTCTTCGAACAGCCCTTTTTGCAGATAGAAGCCCAGTTCGCGGGATTCATCGTTCAGCTGATCGTCAGCCAGTTCCGTCAGCGGGAATTTCGTCACCGCAGGCGTGGCGAACAGGACGTCGTACAGCGTTTTACCGCGCAGCTCCGGTTTCTGTGCCAGCAGTTCCTCCGGCCAGACCTCTTCGGTTTTGAAACGACGGGCAAACTGCACCATTTGCCATAGGTCAGACTTCGCTTCACCCGGCGCTTTAATTTGCTGACGCCAGAACTGAGTACGACGCTCGGCGTTACCGTAGGCCCCTTCTTTTTCTACCCACATTGCGGTCGGCAGGATCAGGTCGGCAGCCAGAGCGCTGACGGTCGGATACGGATCGGACACGATGATAAAGTTGCGCGGATCGCGCCAACCCGGCATACGCTCTTCGTTGATGTTTGGCCCGGCCTGCATGTTGTTGTTACACATCACCCAGTAGACATTCAGCTTGCCGTCTTTCAGCGCACGGTCCTGCGCCACGGCGTGCAGACCGACTTTCGCCGGGATGGTGCCGGTCGGAAGATTCCAGTGTTTTTCACAGATATCGCGGTGCTTCTCGTTAGTCACCACCATGTCTGCAGGCAGACGGTGAGAGAACGTCCCCACTTCACGGGCGGTACCACAGGCGGAAGGCTGACCGGTCAGCGAGAACGGTCCGCAGCCAGGCTGAGAGATTTTGCCGGTTAGCAGGTGCAGGTTATAGACCAGGTTATTGGCCCATACGCCGCGAGTATGCTGGTTAAAGCCCATCGTCCAGTAGGAGATAACTTTCTTCTTCGGATCGGCATACAGTTGCGCCAACTGTTCCAGCTGATCTTTCGGCACACCGGTCATTTCTGCGGTTTTATCCAGCGTATAGTCCGCAACAAACGCCTTGTACTCTTCGAAGCTGATCGGCTCAGACGCATCGGAACCTGGGTTTTTCGCGGCTTTTTCCAGCGGATGCGTTGGGCGTAAGCCGTAGCCAATATCCGTCGCACCTTTGCGCAGGTTAACGTGTTTGCTGAAGAAATCCTGGTTTATCGCATTGTTTTGAATGATATAGTTGGCGATATAGTTGAGGATCACCAGGTCGCTTTGCGGCGTGAAGACCATGCCGTTATCTGCCAGCTCAAAGCTACGATGCTGATAGGTAGAGAGAACCGCAACGTTGACGTTGGGATCGGACAGACGACGGTTAGTGATGCGCGACCACAGAATTGGGTGCATCTCCGCCATATTCGCGCCCCACAGCACGAACGCATCCGCATGTTCGATATCGTCATAGCAGCCCATCGGCTCATCCATACCAAAGGTACGCATAAAGCCCACCACCGCCGACGCCATGCAGTGACGTGCGTTCGGGTCGATATTGTTGGTACGGAAACCGGCTTTGAACAGCTTCGCGGCGGCGTAGCCTTCCCAGATGGTCCACTGACCGGAACCAAACATGCCGATGGCATCAGGTCCTTTCTCTTTCAGCGACGTTTTGAATTTTTCTTCCATCACATCAAAGGCCTGATCCCAGCTAATCGGGGTGAACTCGCCTTCTTTGTGATATTTACCGTCCTTCATGCGCAGCATTGGCTGCGTTAAACGGTCTTTTCCGTACATGATTTTGGGTAGGAAATACCCTTTAATACAGTTAAGTCCACGGTTAACCGGCGCTTCCGGGTCACCCTGGCATGCCACAACACGGCCTTGCTGGGTGCCAACCAATACGCCACAGCCAGTACCGCAAAAACGGCACGGGGCTTTGTCCCATTTGATCGCTTCTTGCTGACCGACTACCGCGCGGGCAACGCCCGGCACGCTTAACCCGGCAGCCGCCGCAGCGGCCGCAACGGCGTTAGCTTTCATAAAGCTACGACGACTGAGTTTCATGGTGTTTCCTCACCTTGCTCATCCTGCTGGTGATAAACCAGCGACACCGCCAGTACGCCCGCAACGTTGCGCACTGACTCAATTGTTTTCATTAGTGTTTCACTGTGTTCTGCTTCTACCACCACAATCAGTTGGCCGCTTTCCACATCGCTGAGTGCAACTTCACAACCTGGAAATGTACGTAACTGCGTAGCGATATCGTTGATGTGCTGACTTTTGGCCTGAACGACCAGGCTGCAAACCTGCCAGTTAGTGTCCATGGTGGTACTCCGCATTAATGGCTGATACCGGACAGGTCGCGACACACGCACCACATCCGCTACAGGCTTGATTGTCGAGCTGTGGCTGATATATACCGGACAGCGTGGGGCGAAAGGTAATGGCCATGGGTTCACAGCTATCCTGACAGCGATGGCACTCTACAGATTGATTGGCGAGACAGTTTTCACCGATCGTAACATTCAGATCCCAGGCCCTGGTGTGGCGCGGAAGAAAGAGTGATTCGGGACAGGCCTCTGCGCAGGCGTAACAAAAGCTGCACTCGCCGTGTTTGAAATTTACGCTCGGAAAACCGCCCTGGCCTCGCTGCAGGATGCCGGTTTCACACGCCTGGACGCAGGCGTCACAACGCAGGCAATGCGCCAGAAAGTGAGATTCTTCCATGCTCCACGGCGGACGGATCCCCGTACTGGCGTTACGCCAGCTACCTGTCAACATGCCTCGACGGGATAAATCAACCATGACATTGTCCTTCCATAAATGACGCTCTCCCTGAGCGGGTTGAACGACAATAAGTAACCGCACTATTTATGAGTAGTTATTTTTAACAGTAAGATATTTCAGGATGTGTTAGAGGTGCATACCCCAATCGGGGTAAATGCTGTTGCCGGATCAAAAGAGTGTAGGGTTGGTATAAAAAAACGCGCTTTTACTCACATTTCAATGAGTTATATAAACAACTATACAGCGAATGCACACGCAAGAGAATAATCTTAAAAATAGGATAATTCTTAGCACATGTCTCTACTTAATAAGTAAACATTCAATTAATACACCTTAAATATAAGTAAATTTAGATTAATAGCGCATGTGAATATGCTAACCTGCGACAAACACGTTCAGAAGACAGAAGAAAGGAAACACTGTGAACAATAAGATGAAGACCATCGTCCCTGCCATCCTGCTAGCCACGTTTGCCAGCACCTCTGCATGGGCAGCAACCAGTGATACTCCCGCGCAGCCGCTGGAAAAAGTCGCCCCGTATCCGAAAGCAGACAAAGGGATGAAACGCCAGGTTATCCAGCTTACTCCTGAGAAAGATGAATCTACTCTAAAGGTAGAACTGCTGATCGGCCAAACGCTGGACGTTGACTGCAACCAGCATCGCCTGGGCGGAGAACTGGACAGCAAAACGCTGGAAGGTTGGGGTTATGACTACTACGTATTCGACAAAGTTACCTCTCCGGTGTCAACCATGATGGCCTGCCCGGACGGCAAGAAAGAGAAGAAGTTTATTACCGCTCATTTAGGTGACGACGGTATGTTGCGTTACAACAGCAAATTACCGATTGTGGTCTACACCCCGGAAAACGTAGAAGTAAAATACCGTATCTGGAAAGCAGAAGAGAAGATTCAGGACGCAGTCGCGCGATAAATGAGAATGTGCCGGATGGCGGCGTACCGCCTTATCCGGCCTACGTATAGCGTGTTGTAGGCCGGATAAGCGCAGCGCCATCCGGCATGCAACCATGCGATTACAGTGCGATATCCGCAACCGCTTTCTGCTCTGGCTGCGGTTGAGCCTGAGGTTTTAACTGCGGTTGAGGCGTTTCATCAGCCACCTGCGGTTTATCGTATTTCAGACCCAGAACGCCACTGGTGTACTGCAGCTCTTGTTCCGTGGCCTCGACGTTACCGTTCAGCTTGGTGCCGTAAGACGGAATAATCGTTTTCAGCTTCGCCTGCCATTGCGGGCTGGCGACTTTATCTTTAAACACTTTTTCCATCAGATGCAGCATGATCGGTGCCGCCGTTGACGCGCCCGGTGATGCACCCAACAGTGCGGCAATCGTGCCGTCTTTGTCGCTCACCACTTCGGTCCCCAGACGCAGAACGCCGCCCTTGTCTTCATCACTTTTGATGATCTGCACGCGCTGGCCCGCCTGCCACAAACGCCAGTCTTCTTTCTTCGCCTGCGGGTAGTATTCCTGCAGCGCAGCAAAACGGTCGTCGTCGCTGAGCATGACCTGGCTGACCAGATATTTCACCAGATCGAAATTATCCAGACCCACATTCATCATCGGCATAACGTTTGAAGTGGTGGTAGAACTCAGCAGATCCCACAATGAACCGTTTTTCAGGAACTTGGTGGAGAAGGTCGCAAACGGTCCAAACAGCACCACGCGTTTGCCATCCAGAATACGGGTGTCAATGTGCGGTACGGACATCGGCGGTGCACCGACAGAAGCCTGACCGTATACTTTCGCCAGGTGGCGATTCACCACATCCGGGTTTTCCGCCACCAGGAACTGTCCGCCAACCGGGAATCCGCCGTAGCCTTTCGCTTCCGGGATGTCGGTTTCCTGCAACAGTTTCAGCGCAGCGCCACCGGCGCCAATAAAGACAAACTTAGCCTTGATGTCGCGTTCCGCTGCGTTGTTTTTCAGATCGGCAACCGTAACAGTCCAGCTGTTATCAGCGTTACGCTTAAAACCCCGTACTTCGGTACTGAGTTGCAGCGCAAAGTTAGGTTTTTTCTGTAACGAGGCGATCAGCTGGCGCGTAATTTCGCCGTAGTTGACGTCAGTCCCAATCTCGGTACGCGTTGCTGCCACTTTCTGGTTTGGATCGCGTCCTTCCATCACCAGCGGTGCCCACTCTTTGATCTGGGCGTGATCTTCGGAGTAGCGCATGCCACGGAACAGCGAACTTTGCTGCAGGGCTTTATAACGCGCGCGCAGGAAGTTAACGTTCTCATCCCCCCAGACAAAGCTCATGTGGGGAACGGTAGTGATAAATGAGCGTGGGTCATGCATCACGTCGTTGTTGACCTGATAGGCCCAAAACTGGCGGGAAATCTGGAAGGCTTCGTTAATTTCAACGGCCTTTTCAATGCTGACAGTACCGTCGGCTTTTTTCGGCGTGTAGTTCAATTCCATCAGCGCGGAGTGGCCCGTGCCGGCATTGTTCCAGCCGTTTGAACTCTCCTCGGCCACACCATCCAGTCGCTCGACCATGGTCATAGACCATTGTGGTTCCAGTTCCTGTAAATAGGTTCCCAATGTGGCGCTCATGATGCCGCCGCCAATCAACAGTACATCCGTTTCCTGCTCTTCCACTGCTTTCGCTTTTGCCGCCATCGAGACAACATTCAGCCCCAGGGCCATGGTGAAGAGCATGGCTGTCACTTTTTTCATAATGTTAATGCCTTACTTTTAGTATCGCTTTTTGCTTTTCATGCAGGTGAAAATCGAACGGCCCAACGGTAACACTTAAGTAAAAAATAATAAAATATTGTTTATAATTTATGTTTAAATTTTAAAAAATGTTATTAATAGGTTGATTCTTTATACGGTTATTGACAATCATTTCTGGAAACCTACCCGTCAGGCGGGTACTATGCAGCGCTTTGCTATTCACCGCACGGATGCCTGCCGGTCTGCTGTTATCAGGCCATTTCTGACCTGAGAGTAACTATGTCTGCGACTGATTCATCCCCTGCCGCCGTGGCGGAACATTCCGTCGGCGTTGTGCTGCGTCAACCCCGCCTGCTGATGCGCGAAACACTGGCCGGCGTGGTCACGGCGCTGGCGCTGATCCCGGAAGTGATCTCGTTTTCTGTTATCGCCGGCGTAGACCCCAAAGTCAGCCTGATAGCCTCGGTTGTCCTGTGTCTGGCGATGTCCTTTTTAGGCGGACGTCCGGCCATGGTTACCGCCGCAGCCGGATCGGTGGCGCTGGTGATTGGCCCAATGGTGCATCAGCACGGCGTACAGTACATCCTGCCCGCGGTGCTGCTGGCCGGGGTTATCCAAATCCTGTTTGGTGTATTGGGGATGGCACGACTGATGCGTTTTATCCCTGGGGCCGTGATGACCGGCTTTGTTAACGCGCTAGGCATCTTGATCTTCTTTGCTCAGGTTCCGCACTTCTGGAGTAAAAGCCCGTTGATTTGGGGGCTGTTTGTTCTGACGCTGCTTATCGTGCTGTGGGTACCGCGGTTTATTAAAAGTATTCCCGCGCCGCTGATTGCCATCGTGCTGCTGACGGTCTTCACCGTAACCAGCGAGCAGTTGTTGCCTACCGTCGGTGACGAAGGCTCATTGAGCGGTGGATTACCCGGATTCACGCAGCTGTTGGTGCCTCTCAACCTGCACACGTTGGCGATTATCTGGCCCTGCGCGCTGAGTATTGCCTTTGTCGGCTTGATGGAGTCGCTGCTTACCGCCCGACTGGTTGACGATCTGACGGTCACGCCCTCGAATAAAAATCGTGAAAGTACGGGGCTGGGGATAGCCAATATTCTGGCCGGGTTATATGGCGGTATCGCCGGATGCGCGATGATTGGTCAAACGATTGTTAACGTTGAGATGGGTAAAGGACGCAGCCGCGTCTCCACGTTCGCCGCTGGGCTGGTCTTGCTGCTGTTGGTCACTGCGTTAAGCGACATGATGGCAAAAATCCCCATGTCAGTGCTGGCAGGTATTATGGTCATTGTGGCGGTGAAAACGTTCAGTTGGCACAGCATTCAGCCAGCGACACTGGCGAAAATGCCGGTCAGCGAAACGCTGGTGATGCTGATTACCGTTGCTGCAACGGTGTCGACCGGCAACCTGGCTATTGGCGTGGTTGCCGGGGTATTGACGATGCTGGTCCTGCCACGCATCGTCAGAGGCAAACGCCCGACTACACCAAAAACAGCGTCGCCAGACCGAGAAAAATAAAGAACCCGCCGGTGTCGGTAATAGCGGTGATCATCACGCTTGAGCCGATCGCCGGGTCGCGCCCCAGCTTGACCATGGTCATTGGAATAATCACCCCCATCAGCGCTGCCATTAACAGATTAAGCATCATTGCCAGGGTCATCACGCCGCCGAGCGCCATGTCATCGTACAACCACCAGGTGATACCGCCCATAATCCCGCCCCAGACCAGCCCGTTAATCACCGCCACGCTCATTTCGCGCAGGATCAGGAACGTAAGGTTTCCTGGCTGAATGTTTTGCAGCGCCAGCGCGCGGACAATCATGGTGATGGTCTGATTACCGGTATTGCCGCCGATCCCCGCCACGATGGGCATGAGCGAGGCCAGCGCCACCAGCTGTGAAATCGTGTGTTCAAAACCGTCGATGACGCGCGATGCGATAAATGCGGTACAGAGATTAACGGCCAGCCAGGCCCAACGGGTTTTTACCGCTTTGGTAACCGGGGCAAAGACATCTTCTCCGGCGCTTAAGCCCCCCATCCGGCGCAGATCGGTGTCCGTTTCTTCATACACCACATCGACGATCTCATCGATGGTTAAACGCCCCATCAGCTTGCCGGTTGGGTCCACCACCGCCGCACTGACCAGGTTATCACGTTCAAAGGTACGCGCGGCGTGCTCGGCGATATCTTCCGGAGCAAAGGTGAGCGGATCGTCTTCCATCACCTCACTGACTTTGCGTTGCACGTCATTGAGCAGAATACGGGTTAACGTCAGCTCGCCCACCAGCACTTTATTGCGGTCGGTGACGAAGAGTTTATCGGTGTTCTCCGGCATTTTACCCAGCCGTCGCAGGTAGCGTTGTACCACCTCCAGCGTCACGTCCGGGCGCACGGTAATGACCTCGAACTCCATGATCGCACCGACGCGATTCTTCTCGTAGTGCATCACCTGGCGCACGCGCGCCCGCTCTTCCGCCGGTAACGTCGCCAGCAGTCGACCGGTCAGGTTACGCGGTAAATGCTGCACCACGTAAATCTGCTCGTCGATGTCGAGGTATTGCAGCGCGTCGAGCAATTCCCGGTCCGACATTTCATCGATCAGATCGTCCCAGACGTTTTCAGACGCCTCCAGCAACACATAACCACGCTTGTCGCTTTGGATCAGCCGCCACAGCGCGTGACGCTCTTCGGAGGGTAATGCTTCGAGGGTATCGGCCAGATCGGGTGGCGGCAAATGCTCCACCAGCGCCCCTACCTCAGCAATATCGTCGGCAAGCGTACCGACGTCATATTGCTCAGCCAGGGTAAGCTTGCCCAACAGCGTTGAAATAATGGCTTTATCAGTGGTCAGCAGCCAGATCAGGCGGGCACGTTCTTCATCACGTAGCCTGGCGCTATTTTTGTTTATTACGGACATCAATCATAAATCCATGATATGAAATATCATTAATCATGATGCCGAATTATGTAAATAACAATAAACGAAGCCGCCGGATGGATAAAAAACCGGCGGCACGCGGAGTTATAGGCCCGATAAGCGTAGTGCCATCGGGTAACAACTCACCGATTCAGGCAGTACGTGCGACGGCATCACGCGAGGCAGCGTCGCGATCGTCGCCCAACAGCTCAGTCAGCTGGCCATTGCGCATCTCAAGCAAGCGATCGGCATGAATAAAGTAGTGATCATCGTGGCTAATGGCAAAAATGGTTTTGCCCATCTCCTGCATCAACGGCAACAGCACCTGGTAGAATTCGCGCCGGAAGTGCGGGTCCTGATCGGCAGCCCATTCATCCAGCAGAATAATGTCGCGTTCCTCGGCTAACGCCAGCAGCAGTGCCACGCGTTTTTTCTGCCCTTTCGACAGCTTAAGATTCAGAATGCGCCCGTCGTTCAGCTCCAGCTTGTGCGCCATCTGCAGATGTTCCAGCCACTTATCGACCAGCGCCGGGTTGGCCGATTGACCTTCCGGCCCCAGCAGTTTGTCAAACAGCCAGACGTCGGTAAACACGGCGGAGAACAGCTTGCGGTAGTCTTCAGGTTTGTCGACCGCCACCGCCTTACCGTCGAGCAGGATCTCGCCAGACTGCGGCTGGTATAACCCGGTCAGTAACATGGCCAGCGTAGATTTCCCGCTGCCATTGCCGCCAATCAGGAAGATCAGCTCGCCACGGTGAATGGTCAGATTGACCGGCCCAACGGAGAAAGCATTGTCCTGATAGTGGAAAACTACGTTACGTAGCTCGAGCGTTTTCCAGTTTGGGAATGCAGTAGGACGAGGGAATTCAGCCTTGAACGGTGCCAGTGCAAATTTATTCAGTTTATTAAACGCCACCTGAGCGGTGAGCAGCGTGGGCAGCGCGCCAACGGCAGACAGCAGCGGCGTACGCAGGAACAGCAGCGTCAGCGAATAGGTTGCCGCGACGTTGGTATCCGCCCAGCCGAGGCTGTTAGCCATCCAGAACACCAGGCCAATGGCACCCAACATCATAATGTTCGACCAGTTGACCGCGCTCAGGTGGAAGGTATCGGCACGAATAATATGGTGGCGGTACTCTTTGGCATCCGGGACGTACAGTTGATTAAAAATATGCTCAGCACGTTCACGGTTAAGGGTCAGCTCTTTGCGCCCTTCCAGCACCGTCTGGTAATCGTTGTACAGCTTGTCTTCGGTTTCACGCAACGTGGCCATGTGTTTGTACACCCGCGCCACCAGCACAAATCCACCCCAGATGGTGATCGCCATCCAGATTGCCGTCACCAGCAACATTTTGGTCGACAGCATAGCCAGATATGCCGCAGACCCGACGGTCAATATAATCCCCTGCACCAGCTCCGGCAGGCGGACAAAGGCGATGGTGATATTGCGGATATCGCTGGTTAAGCCAGCCAGCAACGCGGCGCTACCGAGCTGTTCGATGCGCTCGACGTGAGTATCCAGAATACGTTTGATAAATTCGCTACGCAGACGGTAGACAAAGTGGTGTCCCAGCGTGGTCAACGCCAGCTGTGAACCAAGGGTCACGATCATCAGCAACAGCAGCAGGCCGAGAAACTCCGGCAGCACCATAAGCGTGGTGTCGACCGTTTCAATCAGGCGCTGGTTGATAAACGCAATCAGCCCAATCCCCAACGCAGCACTGGCAAGGCTGAGCGCCATGACGCTGATAAATGGCCAGCGATACTGCCGCCAGACAAGAAGTAAAAGTTCCATGTGTTCAACCCGGGCAAGTAATAACAGCCCGCAGTTTAAACATCTCTTCGCCGACAGCAATAATAATTCTTATTTTTATTCTTCTTTACTCGCCCGGCGAAAAGTCAGATTGTAACGGCAGTCCGTTGTCAACGGATGGTAGCCAGTCTTAAGCGGCTGTATACCATGATAAAACAAGCGCGATTTCCCGCCCCACACCACCACATCACCGTGTTCCAGCAGCAGCCGCTTTAACGGATCGTTGCGCTTCAAACCACCGAACTGAAAGATTGCCGGCAGGCCCAGCGAGACAGAAACAATAGGCGCTTGCAGGTCGGGTTCGTCTTTATCCTGATGCAAAGACAGTTTTGCCCCTGGCGTATAGCGGTTGATCAAACAAGCATCTGGTCGGAAATCGGGATAGCCCGCAGCGGTCGCCGCCTGTTGACACAGTTCGGCAAAAACGTCAGGTAAACGCGGCCAGGCGCTACCGGTCAACGGATCGACCGGAGAATAGAGGTAGCCATGCTGATCGGTCGTCCACCCCAATTGACCACAGTTGGTCATCGCCACCGACATCGTATATCCGCCGGGGGTCACCATCTGGCGAAACGGCGATTGTCTGACGACAACCGCCATTTCCTGTAATAAAGAAGGCGCGGCATCAAACGCAAAACGGCGCAAAATGACCGCACCGGACGCCAGCGGCTCCTGCCAGGGTTTTGCCTGCGCAAAGAGATCAAGCATTATCTGTCCTCACCTGTGGTTTCACGGTGCAGCAGTTGCGCCTTGCGGGCGACGCCCCAGCGATAACCCGAAAGCACGCCATCGCCGCGGATCACCCGATGACACGGGATCACAATCGCCAGCTTATTTGCTCCGCAGGCACTCGCCACAGCGCGCACCGCTTTCGGTTTCCCCACAGCATTCGCCAACTGCTGGTAGCTCACCGTTTCGCCACAGGGAATGTCACGCAGCGCCTGCCACACCTGCTGCTGAAACGCGGTTCCCCGAATATCCAGCGGCAGCGACAATGGGGTATTACGTGAGTTAATGACCGCGATCACTTCGCGCACACGCTGTTGAAAATCGGGATCCGCAGGCACACCACGTGCTGCAGGAAACAGTTCATGCAGCTCAGATACCAGCGTTGCATCGTCGTCGCCGAGTAAAATTGCGCAGATACCGCGTTCACTTTCCGCTACCAGGCAGCGGCCCAGTGCGCAGTCCGCCACGGTATAGCGAATCGCCAGCTTATCGCCGCCTTGACGAAACTGCTTTGCCGTCATGCCCAGCGCTCCATCCGCTTTACGGTAATAGCTGCTGCTGTCGGGGAAGCCGGCATTCAAAATCGCCTGGGTCACCGGTGCGCCTTTCGCCAGCGCGTCACGCAAACGCCTGACGCGCCAGGACTGCTGCCACGCTTTCGGCGTCATGCCCGTCGTAGCTTTAAACAGACGATGTAGATGAAACGGGCTCATCGCCACTTGCTGGGCTAAAGCCTCCAGCGTGAGCGGCGACTCCTGCTCTAACAGCTGGCACGCCAGGCTAATCTTCTCCAGCCGCTGCTGCTGCGCGTTGGCTTTATCCGGCTGACAGCGTTTGCAGGGACGAAATCCTGCCGCTAACGCCTGCCCGGCATCGGCAAAGAAACGGACATTTTTACGCAGCGCATGTTTAGCCCGACATGACGGTCGACAAAAGATACCCGTGGTCTGTACGGCAAAAACAAACTGACCGTCAGCGTCCGCATCACGCTGTAACACAGACTGCCAACGGTCCTCATCGGTTACGCGTTGAAGATTATTCATAATGGACTCCTTTGTTAAGCATAGTGCTTAGCCTCAGTGTGTCCGCATTGCAGGGCGTAAAAACCTGCAATCTTGCTTTTTAATTTTTATCGCTGACCAGAAAGCTTTCGAACTGCGGCGACATCCAGGTTTTAAACCCCTCGCCTTCTTTGACAATCATATAAACCGCCAGCCCTTCACGACGCACCACCTCTTTGGCTTTATCCGTGCCGAGCACCATCAGGCCGGTATCCCAGCCGTCGGCTTCCAGTGCCGTAGGCGCAATCACCGTCACCGAGACCAGATTATGCTCAATTGGCCGACCGGTTTGCGGATCGATCACATGCGACAGACGCTTTCCGTCCAGTTCGTAATAATTGCGATAACTGCCGGACGTGCTGATACCATGACCGTTAATATCGACAACCGCCTGCACCGCGTTTTCCCGATCGGTGGGTTTCTGGATCGCTACTCGCCACGGACGTCCCTCGGCGTTCATCCCCCGGCTGTTCAGCGCCCCACCAACGGACACCAGATAGCGGGCGATCCCCTCCTGCTCCATCAGTCGGGCCAGATGATCGGCAGCATAACCTTCACCAACGGTAGAGAGATCGACATACAGATCCGGTAGATCTTTCTGCAGATAGTTCTGCCGCGTGTCATTAATTACGCTCAGGTGCTGCAGCCCGGTTTGTGCTTTTGCGGCATCAATTTGTGCCTGCGTGGGGATATGCAGCGGCTGCTTGTCCGGACCAAATCCCCACAGGTTAACCAACGGGCCGACGGTGATGTCCATCGCGCCATCGGTTTTCGCGCCAATACGCAGCGCCGAGGTGATGATATCCGCCATGGCATCGTTGACCGGCCAGGGCGACAGGCTTTTCGACAAGTTAAAACGCATCAGCGCAGAATCGTTTTTATAGGTAGAGAGCAGCTGATCGTCAGCATCAAGCTGCGTCTGGATCTTGACCCGCAGTTCTTCGGCGCGTTTAGCATCAACGTTCACCACGCTAACCCGCCAGAAGGTGCCCATCGTTTTGCCTTCCAGTACGGTGGCCGCAGGCGGTGTGGTCTGAACCGGCTTTGGTGCGTTATCGCAGCCGACAAAAAAGATCGTCACAGCCAACAGGGCTGCGCGGCAAAAATTCATATCCATACGTGATTATCCTCATGCGAACGGACGCAAGAGTACACCAAAAAGGGTTGCCTGTACGCCGGAATAACGGCATTAAAAAAGGCCCCGCAGGGCCTTTTAATAACAATGAACGCAGATTAGAACTGGTAAACCAGACCCAGCGCTACGATATCATCGGTAGAGATACCGGCACGTTGGGTGAAGTTGTTGTCATCCAGCAGGTTGATTTTGTAATCAACATAAGTAGACATGTTTTTGTTGAAGTAGTAAGTCGCACCAACATCAACATACTTCAGGATATCCTGGTCGCCATAGCCATTGTTCAGGTCTTTACCTTTGGACTGCAGGTAAGCTACGGACGGACGCAGACCGAAGTCGAACTGGTACTGTGCAACAGCTTCGAAGTTCTGCGCTTTGTTAGCCCAACCCAAGTTGCCCGCACGCGTTGCGTTGTAGGTCTGGGTGTACTGTGCCGCCAGGTACACGTTGTTCGCGTCGTATTTCAGACCACCGGTGTAGGTTTCAGCACGATCGCCAGTACCGAAGTTCAAACGGTTCTGCTCGTCAGTACGTTTGGAGCTGGTGACTGCGGTACCCAGCGCGAAGCCTTCACCGATATCATACGTGATCGATCCGCCAACACCGTCGCCATTCTGACGCAGTGCATCACGACCGTTGCCGGTCACTCCCGTCATGCCTTCGCCTTCCGGGCTACCGTTTTTACCCTGGTACTGAATGGCAAAGTTCAGACCATCAACCAGACCGAAGAAATCGGTGTTACGGTAGGTCGCGAAGCCGTTACCACGCTGCTGCATGAAGTTGTCAGAACCGTAGGTGTCGCCGCCGAATTCCGGCAGAACGTCGGTCCAGGACGTTACGTCGTAAACCACGCCGTAGTTACGACCGTAGTCGAAAGAACCGGCATCAGCGAATTTCAGACCCGCAAACGCCACACGGGTCCAGGCGTTGTTTTCGTTTTCAGCAGAGTTACCCTGAATCTGGTATTCCCACTGGCCGTAACCGGTCAGTTGGTCGTTAACCTGAGTTTCGCCTTTGAAGCCGATACGCATATAAGTCTGATCGCCATCTTTAGAAGAGTCATCAGAGAAATAGTGCAGACCGTCGACTTTACCGTACAGGTCTAATTTGTTGCCGTCTTTGTTGTAAATTTCAGCCGCATTCGCGGTACCTGCTACCAGCAGAGCTGGGACCAGGAGGGACAGTACTTTGACTTTCATGTTATTAACCCTCTGTTATATGCCTTTATTGCTTTTTTTATGCCACTGCATACTGATTACGTTCATTAACCAGTCGGCAACTTCATTCTCCGCAAAAACACAGAATAATCCAACACGAATATGATACTAAAACTTTAAAGGTGTTTCATTTATCCACATAGATGTTTCAAAATGTTAATATCAGGGAACTTTTTAAAAATCAAAAAATGAGCAAAATAAGCACGAATAGTCAAGAAACATACAGATAACGATATAAATCAATCAATTGCATTCAAAAAACCCATAGCACTGAATGACAAAACAAAATCTTCACTCGCAACTAAAATAGCACTGCTATCATCATTAACTTTATTTATTACCGTCATTCATTCTTGAATGTCTGTTTACCCCTATTTCAACCGAATGCTCTGCGTTCGGTTTTTTTTTACCCTAATTTACACAAAACTGACAGTCCTGTGCTACCAACCAAAAACTATAACAATTATTAACTATTTCTCTGTGCATTAATCACATCTAAACTTATCTAATAATTTCTTGTTATTTAATGCTAATTTCTTAGGTTCAAGATTTCTATTTGTACCTGACACTGTGGACTGTACAGATTGACCACGGCGTGACGAAGCAAGATGTGCGGTAAACACATGCCATGCGTCCGGTGCTGCGAGAGTATGGCAATTCATCCATTACCCTTTATACTGCCCCTTCATCTTAAGCATCGTTCTAACAGGTCTTAAACACGAATGAGTCAGTCAGACACAACGGCTTCTACCCGATTTTCCCTACTTCCGGGAAGTATTACCCGTTTCTTCTTATTACTGATCGTTGTGCTGTTAGTGATGATGGGCGTGATGGTCCAGAGCGCGGTCAACACCTGGCTAAAAGATAAGAGCTATCAGATTGTCGATATCACGCATGCCATCCATAAACGAGTAGATACCTGGCGGTACGTCACGTGGCAAATTTATGACAATATTGCCGCCACCCCGCAATCCGCCACAGCGGATGGACTACAAGAAACCCGTTTGAAACAAGATATCTACTATCTTGAGAAACCACGCAGAAAAACCGAAGCGCTTATTTTTGGCTCGCATGACAGCTCAACGCTGGAGATGACCCAGCGTATCTCAACCTACCTGGATACCCTGTGGGGAGCCGAGAATGTCCCATGGTCAATGTATTATCTCAATGGCCAGGACAACAGCCTGATCCTGATTTCGACGTTGCCACTGAAAGATCTGACCTCCGGCTTTAAAGAGTCGACGATTGGTAATATCGTCGATTCGCGCCGTGCAGAAATGCTACAGCAGGCCAATGCGCTGGATGAACGTGAAAGCTTCTCCTCGCTGCGCCGCCTGGTCTGGCAAAACGGCCATTACTTCACACTGCGTACCACCTTTAATCAGCCGGGACATCTGGCCACCGTGGTGGCGTTTGACCTGCCCATTAATGATCTGATCCCGCCAGGCATGCCGCTGGACAGTTTTCATTTGGAACCTGATGCCACCTCAACGGTCGAGCACAGTAATGAAAAAGAGTCGCCTGACAGCGTCAGTATCAGCTTCAATAACGCCAAAATTGAGATTTCATCGGCGCTAAACTCAACGGATATGCGACTGGTCTGGCAGGTCCCGTTCGGTTCATTGCTGCTCGACACCTTGCAAAATATCCTGCTGCCGCTGTTGCTGAACATCGCATTGCTGGCACTGGCGTTGTTTGGCTATACCACCTTTCGCCACCTCCCTGCCCGCTCGACCGACGTGGCGCCAAACCTTGCCGCCAATAATGAATTACGCGTTTTGCGAGCAATCAACGAAGAGATTGTTTCACTGCTGCCGCTGGGCTTATTGGTGCACGACCAGGAAGCCAACCGTACGGTCATCAGCAATAAAATTGCCGACCACCTGCTGCCGCATTTGAATTTGCAAAACATAACCAGCATGGCTGAGCAGCATCAGGGCGTGATCCAGGCCACCATTAATAATGAACTGTATGAAATCCGACTGTTCCGCAGCCAGATATCACCGCGTACGCAGATCTTTATTATTCGCGACCAGGACAAAGAAGTGCTGGTGAATAAAAAACTGAAACAAGCCCAGCGCCTGTATGAGAAAAATCAGCAGGCCCGCGCCGCATTTATGCAGAATATCGGCAGTGCCCTGAAAGATCCGGCCAGAATACTGGCCGTTAATGCCGCCGCACTCAATACGCCTGACAGCCAAAAACTGGCAAATCAGGCCGATGTGCTGGTGCGAATGGTTGATGAAATTCAGTTGGCCAATATTCTCGAGAGCGACAGCTGGAAAAGCGAGTCCACGCTGTTCTCCGTTCAAACGTTAATTGATGAAGTGGTGCCTGACGTTCTGCCAGTCATTAAACGCAAAGGCCTGCAGCTGCTGATTAAAAATAACCTCAGTGCCAGCGATGAACGCCGCGGCGACCGTGACGCCCTGCGCCGTATTCTGCTGCTGTTGATTCAATACGCGGTAACCACCACGCAAATTGGGAAAATTACCCTCGAAGTTGACCAGGATGAATCAGAGGCAGAGCGCCTGACCTTCCGTATTCTGGATACTGGTGAAGGCGTAACGTTGAATGAAATTGATAATCTACATTTTCCGTTCATCAATGAAACGCAGGGCGATCGCTATGGCAAAGCCAACCCGCTGACCTTTTGGCTATGCGATCAGCTGGCCCGTAAACTGGGCGGGCACCTGAATATCAAAGCGCGTGAAGAACTTGGAACGCGTTATATCGTCCATGTTAAAATGCCGCTGCATGACCAACATGCTGACATTGAAGAGCGCCTGTTGGATGACGTCTGCGTGATGGTTGATGTCACCTCCAGTGAGGTACGTAGCATCGTATTACGTCAGCTAGAAAACTGGGGAGCCACCTGCATCACGCCCGATGAACGGTTGAGTAGTCAAGAATATGATCTCTTTTTAACTGATAATCCGTCTAATCTTACTGCCTCGGGCTTGCTTTTAAGCGATGATGAGTCTGGCGTACGCAAAATTGGCCCTGGCCAGCTGCGCGTCAACTTTAATATGAGCAATGCTATGCAGGAAGCTGTCCTCGAGCTAATAGAAGAGCAGCTGGCGCAGGAAGAGATCCAGGAAATCCCCCTCGGCGGAGATGAAAACGCCGAACTTCATGCCAGTGGTTACTATGCACTCTTTGTAGACACAGTACCGGATGATGTTAAGAGGTTGTATACTGAGGCGGAAACCAGCGATTTCGCTGCGTTAGCCCAAACCGCCCATCGCCTGAAAGGCGTGTTTGCCATGCTTAATCTGGTACCCGGCAAGCAGTTATGTGAAGCGCTGGAACATCTTATTCAAGAAAAAGATGCTCCAGGTATAGAAAAGTACATCAGCGACATTGACACTTACGTCAAGAGCTTGCTGTAGCAAGGTAGCCCAATACATGAACACTATGAACGTAATTATTGCCGATGACCATCCGATTGTACTGTTCGGTATTCGTAAATCACTTGAGCAAATCGAATGGGTGAACGTTGTCGGCGAATTTGAAGACTCCACTGCACTGATCAACAATTTGCCGAAATTAGACGCGCATGTGTTGATAACCGATCTCTCTATGCCGGGAGATAAATACGGTGACGGGATCACGTTAATTAAATACATCAAGCGCCATTTCCCAAGCCTGTCGATCATCGTCCTGACCATGAACAACAACCCGGCGATCCTCAGCGCGGTGCTGGATCTCGACATTGAAGGGATCGTGCTGAAACAGGGTGCGCCAACGGATCTGCCAAAAGCACTGGCGGCGCTGCAAAAAGGCAAGAAATTTACCCCAGAAAGCGTTTCTCGTTTGCTGGAGAAAATCAGTGCCAGCGGGTATGGTGACAAACGTCTTTCGCCGAAAGAGAGCGAAGTTCTGCGCCTGTTCGCGGAAGGTTTCCTGGTCACTGAAATCGCCAAAAAGCTCAACCGCAGCATTAAAACCATCAGTAGCCAGAAAAAGTCCGCGATGATGAAACTGGGCGTTGAAAACGATATCGCCCTGCTGAATTATCTCTCGTCCGTGACGCTAAGCCCGTCCGACAAAGACTGATTCCTTTTCCATCAACATGCCTGATGGCGCTACGTTTATCCGGCCTACGAACGATACCTCATTGAGGTATGTTCCGTAGGCCGGATAAGGCAAACGCCGCCATCCGGCATTTTTTATCCCCTCGTTTTTCTCACTCTTTCCGCATACACCGTCAGCGTCTGCTTCAGCACATCCAACGTCACCGGCTTGGATAAGCAACTATCCATCCCTGACTCCAGACAACGCTGCTTCTCTTCTGCCAGTGCGTTCGCCGTTACGCCAACCACCGGCAATGTGAGCCCCAGCTGACGAATGCGCTGCGTCAGGCGGTAACCGTCCATATTCGGCATGTTGACGTCGCTCAACACGATATCGATATGATTTTTGCTCAGCACATTGAGTGCGTCTACACCATCATTGGCCGTTTTACACTGATACCCCAACGATCCCAACTGATCGGCCAACAAGCGGCGGTTGATCGGATGATCGTCAACCACCAGAATCATCATGTCATCGTGGGTACTGCCGATTTTATCCGGGGCAGGCAGCGCGCTGGAGAGATTTTCATCCTCCAGCTCAACGCGATATATATGCGCCAGCAGCGCAGGCAGCTCGTGCGGTGAGGCCACGCTGTGCACCCACTCACCCGGCGCTCTCTCCTGCGGAATGCCGATATGTCGGCGACAGAAAATCACCGCGGCGCGTCCCTGCCATGCCTGTTCCTGCACATCATCGGCAATCAGCACGTCATCAGCGTCGGGTTGCTGACCTTCATAGCGCAGCACCGTCATCCCGTTACGCGTCAGGCTGGCTTCGATAAAGCGATACAGTGAAGCATTACGTACCGCCAGCCAGCAGCGGGTATTGGCCAGCCCTTCCACACTTTTCTTCAGCGGATACTGCGCACCATACAGTGGAATACGCACCGTAAACTGGCTGCCCATTCCGGGTTCGGAATCGACGGATATATCACCATCCATCATGCTGATCAGTTTTTCACAAATCGCCAGCCCCAATCCGGTCCCCTGGAAATTACGCTGAACCCCGGTGCCGACCTGAAAGAACGGATCGAACAGACGCACGACTTCTTTGGCCGGAATGCCCACGCCGGTATCACGTACGCGAATACTGAGATAATCACCATGACGCTGCACATGCAGCACAATGCAGCCGGTATCGGTGAACTTAATCGCATTGCTCAACAGATTAGAGATCACCTGCTGCAAGCGCATGGGATCGCCATTCAACGCCACCGGCACATCCGGTTCGATGAAACAGTACAATCCCAGCTGCTTACGTACCACCAGCGGCAGGTAGTTGGCCGTTATGTGGTTCATCACCTCGCGCGGTGAAAACTCACGCGGCTCAATCTTAAGCTGTTCAGATTCAATTTTTGAGAAGTCGAGAATATCGCTGATAATTTTCAGCAGCAGGCTTGAGGAGTTGTTCATCGCCGTGACCAACCGATCGACACCACTCGGCAACTCTTTGGTTTGCAGCAAATCCAGGTTGCCGATAATGCCGTACAGCGGCGTACGCAGCTCATGGCTGACCGTGGCGAGGAACATCGATTTAGACTGGCTAGCCTGCTCCGCTGCCTGCGCCATCTCCTGCAGCGACTCTTCCATTTTGACACGTGCGCTAACATCAACCAGTACGCAAATCGCCACGTTTTCATTGCGATAGCGCGAATGCACAAAGCTGATTTGCAGATTGGTATTATTGCTGGTGAGCACATCAACGAAATTAACCTGCTGACCGCAGATGATCTGTGTTAGCCGCTGCCTGTCCTCGTGGGTCAACATATTCAGATAGGTATGCGCCAACTCGTTACTCAGGATGTTAATACCGTCGATAGTGCGCAGAATACAAATACCGACTGGCGCAGAGGCAACAATTTTACGGTTAAACTGTTCATGTTCTTCCAGACGCTGGGCATCGCTTTCCGCAGGGATAAAAATACGTCGCTCATACATACGTGCCAGCATAAACAACGCCGCGCCCACAAGCACATTCAACAGAATAGCGTTGAGGATCAACATGCGAATACGTTCCAGCACCAGATCGACCGGGACGGAATACACAATACTGAGCGATGATGGCGGCAGATTTTTCTTCAGCACCAGCTCGCGAAAACCCGGCGTATAACCAAACCAGGAACGCTCCTGCATCCAACGCGGTTCAGCTTTGATCGTCCCCTCAGGGCCAGCCAGCGAAATCAGCGCGTGACCATTTTCATCAAGGATAGTCACGCCCATCGGCAGATTACCCGGCGTGAAGAAGTTTTCCATACGAATCGGCTGCTCAACGCCAAGCAGCGCCTGCAGGCGATTCGCCAGATACACCGGCGTCAGCGCATAAAAATAGCCCACGCCCGGACGCGGCCCCTGGCTTATCCAGAACAGGTTATTGCCGTTTTCGTCCTGCGGCGCATTGCGGTACTTAACGATGCGTTCATGCAACGCTTTCAACGCCTCATCGCGTTCAACGGGCATATCACGCAGACCAAAGTTGGCCATACACAGGTTATCGCTGCCGATCAGAAACACGCGATTTAAGTCATAGGCGGCGGAGAAATTGTCGCGCCAGTAGCGCATAAACCACGCCAGCGATTCCAGTGAACCACGCCAGGCGTTGCCCATCACCGCACAGTCGGAATCAGCAAACAGCGGCTCAAAATTGGGCACAACGGTTTTGTCATCCCGCGCCCGCAACGACATCACGCCGTTTTCCGCTGTTAAGCGGTTCTCTGCAATATATTTCAGCTCTTTGATCACATCAGACGTGCGCTGAATGTAGCGCTGCGCCTGATCGGAGCTAAGCGTAAACTCCTGACGGATCTCCGATTCTCGCTGATGCAGCGCATTCACAATGTAGAACACACTCGCAAAAGCAATCAGAAGCCAGACCAGCAGCGCCAGCGCTCTGAACAGGTAGCGTGAGACTTTTAGGGTTGCATGAACAGAAGCAAGGTATTTCAAAGGGGCGAAGCTCCGCCTCAGGGTATGAATAAGTGTGGTTAAGGTAGCGGTAAATGCCCGGCGTCGCAATGCCCTCTCTTTACGGGAATATGATACACCGCTGAGAAAACATTATCTTAACCCCTGATAATCGTCGTTTGACTTAAATACCTTGTACGGATGTCAGAATGCCCGACCTGAAATGGCTGACGCGTCGTTTAACCCCGCGACGTTTACGCAACCAAATGATCATGATGGCCATTCTGATGGTGACAGTACCGACGATATCCATTGGTTATATCGTAGAAACCGAAGGCCGTTCAGCAGTCTTATCTGAAAAAGAGAAAAAACTGTCATCGGTGTTAGCCCTGCTAAACGATGCCTTGGGCGATCGTTTTAGCGACTATGCAAATTTGCCGCGTGACGCGCGCATTCGTGCGCTTAATCAGGCGCTGGGCCCCATCACCGAGCGCATCACACAGGCGTTTCCCGGCGTGGGCGCGGGCTACTACCACAAAGCCCTCGATGCCGTGATCACCTACTCCCCTTCTGCGCTTTATCAGGGCAATGTGGGACTCACTATCTCACCTGACCACCCAGGACGTGACGTGATGAGCACCCAGTCGGCCATCGTCGTCTCAGGCCAACAGGTGCGCGGCGACATCCTTAATTCAATGCTACCGATCAAACGTCATGGTGAGGTTATTGGCTATATCTGGGCCAACGAACTGACGGAAGATATTCGCCAGCAAGCGAGAAAAATGGACGTCAGAATCGTCGCCGTGCTGGCGGCAGGACTGCTCATCAGCCTGCTGCTGATCGTGCTGTTCTCCCGCCGTCTCAGCGCCAATATCGACATCATCACCGACGGTCTGTTAACGCTGGGACAAAAGACGCCAACCCGACTGCCAGAATTGCCCGGCGAACTGGGGCAAATTAGCCGCAGCGTCAATGCGCTGGCGCAAACGCTGCTGGAAACCAAAACCCTTAACGATCTGATTATTGAAAACGCCGCCGACGGGGTGATTGCTATCGACAGGCAGGGTGATGTCACCACGATGAACCCCGCAGCGGAACAAATTACCGGTTACACGTTGCATGAGTTAGTCGGGCAACCTTATGCCAGGATTTTTTCCAACACCCCATTTTCCAGCCCGGTGCTGGATACGCTGGAACATGGTACCGAACATGTCGCTCAGGAAGTCAGTTTTCCCGGACGCGACCGTGTCATTGAGATAAGCGTCACTTCCAGCCGGATCCATAATGCACACGGTGAACTGATCGGCGCATTGGTTTTCTTCTCCGATTTAACCGCCCGTAAAGAGACCCAGCGGCGACTGGCACAAACTGAACGGCTTGCCATCCTCGGCGAACTGATGGCCGGAGTGGCTCATGAAGTGAGAAATCCGCTGACGGCAATCCGTGGTTATGTGCAGATTATCCGCCAACAAACGACCTTGCCGGAGCATCAGGAATATTTATCCGTGGTGCTGAACGAAATTGATTCAATCAATAAAGTTATCCAACAACTGTTGGATTTCTCACGCCCGCGACAAAGCCAGTGGCAGCAAGTGCAGCTCAATGCGTTAATTGAAGAGACGCTAATCCTGGTGCAAACCTCCGGTATTCAGGCGCGTATCACCTTTACCACCGAATTAGATACCCACCTGCCAGCAATCGTCGCCGATCGCGAACTCCTCAAGCAGGTGATCCTCAACATTTTAATCAACGCGGTACAAGCCATCAGCGCACGCGGTGACATTAAGATCCGTACCTGGCAATACACGGCATCACAACAGGCGGTGACCATCGAGGATAACGGCTGCGGCATCGATATTGCGCTGCAGAAAAAAATATTTGATCCGTTCTTCACCACCAAAGCCTCGGGAACAGGGCTTGGTCTGGCCCTCAGCCAACGGATTATTAACGCCCATCAGGGCGATATTCGCGTCGCCAGCATGCCGGGCTGCGGTGCAACCTTCACCCTTATTTTACCGACTCATCCGCAGGAAACCCCGTCAGAATGAAAACCACCTACCGTATTCTCATCGTTGATGATGAAGCCAATGTTTGCCGTATGCTGACTACCGCGTTTTCTCTACAAGGACATGAGACGCACAGCGCCTGCGACGGTGAGGCTGGCCTGGCGCTGTTTAACGAAAAGCAGCCTGACGTAGTGTTGATGGACATTCGCATGCCGGTCATGGACGGTATTGAGGCACTGAAAGTCATGCGTACTCAGCAACCGCGTATCCCCGTCATTTTGATGACTGCTTACGCTGAAGTCGAAACGGCGGTAGAAGCCTTACGCAGCGGCGCATTTGATTACTTGATCAAACCTTTCGATCTGGATGAGCTTAACCTGGTTATCCAGCGCGCGTTGCAGCTACAGGCGATGAAGCAGGAGATCCGCAACCTGCATAAAGCACTAAGCACCAGCTGGCAATGGGGGCATATCCTGACCAACAGCCCGCTAATGCAGGATATCTGTAAAGATACGGCGAAAATCGCCCTCTCGCAGGCCAGCGTGTTGGTAAGCGGTGAGAGCGGCACCGGAAAAGAGCTGATCGCCCGGGCGATCCATTACAACAGCAGACGCGCCAACGGCCCTTTTATCAAAATCAACTGCGCCGCCCTGCCGGAATCGTTACTGGAAAGCGAGCTGTTCGGTCATGAAAAGGGGGCGTTTACCGGGGCGCAAACGCTACGCCAGGGTTTATTCGAACGCGCCCATCAGGGTACGCTTTTCCTTGATGAAATTGGCGAAATGCCACCAGGCCTGCAGGCGAAGCTGCTGCGCATTTTGCAGGAAAGAGAATTTGAACGCATCGGCGGGCATCAAACCATTCGCGTCGATATCCGCATTATCGCCGCCACCAACCGTAGCCTGCAAACAATGGTGAAAGCAGGCACTTTCCGCGAAGATCTGTTTTATCGTTTGAATGTCATCCACCTTCAGCTGCCACCGTTACGTGAGCGGCGGGAAGATATCGCCCTGCTGGCCAACCATTTTTTACAAAAATTCAGTTCTGAGAATCAGCGCGATATCATCGATATCGACCCAACAGCAATGTCGATCCTCAGTGCCTGGTCGTGGCCGGGCAATATCCGTGAACTCTCCAATGTGATTGAACGCGCGGTGGTAATGAACACCGGCGCGGTGATTTTTGCCGACGATCTTCCCGACCAGTTCCGTTCACCCATCAGCGCAATAACCGAAGTAAAACCCACTCAAACGGGGGAACGTAGCCTGAAAGAAGAAATTAAACGCGAGGAAAAACGGATCATCGTGGAGGTTCTTGAACAACAGGACGGAAACCGCACCCGCACGGCGCTGATGCTGGGTATCAGCCGACGCGCCCTGATGTATAAACTTCAAGAATATGACATCGACCCGACAGGGGTTTGAGACAGAAAGTTGCTATGCAGAATTTTGCACACTGCGCAAAACTCTGCATAGCCCCCCCATCACTATCACATAGCCTGAGAACAAATAACCCTACAGATTCAATGAATTAACGATATTCCTTTCTATTTCACCATTCTGGCATCCCGCTTGCAATTCCCTGATGTACCCAAAATGGACCAGGCAACAGGGAAATAGAATGAAAACAAAACTTCTTACCTTACAAGACGCTACACATTTCTTTCGCGACGGCATGACCATCATGGTCGGGGGCTTTATGGGCGTAGGTACCCCACCCCGTTTGGTTGAAGCTTTACTTGAGTCCGGCGTCAGAGACCTGACACTTATCGCTAACGATACCGCCTTTGTCGATACCGGGATCGGGCCGCTGATCGTCAATGGCCGTGTGAGCAAAGTGATTGCTTCGCACATTGGCACCAATCCTGAAACCGGTCGACGCATGATTGCCGGTGAAATGGAGGTTCAACTGGTGCCGCAAGGTACCCTGATAGAGCAAATCCGCTGCGGCGGCGCGGGGCTTGGCGGTTTTCTGACGCCTACCGGCGTTGGCACCATTGTCGAAGACGGCAAGCAGACCCTGACGCTTGATGGCAAAACCTGGCTGCTTGAACGCCCGTTGCGTGCAGACCTGGCGCTGATTCGTGCGCACCGCGCAGACATGCTTGGCAACCTCACCTATCAACTCAGCGCGCGCAATTTCAACCCACTGATCGCCCTTGCCGCCGACCTCACGCTGGTGGAGCCGGATGAAATGGTCGAAATAGGTGAGCTTCTCCCTGACCAGATAATCACCCCCGGCGCCGTTATCGACCACATCATTTGCCCTCTGGAGGCCTGATTATGGATGCTAAACAACGTATTGCGCGCCGCGTGGCGCAAGAACTTCGCGACGGCGACGTGGTGAATTTAGGTATAGGTCTGCCGACGATGGTCGCCAACTACCTGCCAGCCGATATTCACATTACCTTGCAGTCCGAGAACGGTTTTCTCGGGTTGGGTCCGGTCACCACCGCCCATCCCGATCTGGTCAACGCCGGTGGGCAACCGTGTGGTATTTTGCCCGGTGCCGCAATGTTTGATAGCGCTATGTCATTCGCGTTAATTCGCGGTGGCCATGTTGATGCCTGTGTCCTCGGTGGGTTGCAGGTTGATGAACAGGCTAACCTCGCCAACTGGGTGGTTCCCGGTAAGATGGTGCCCGGTATGGGCGGCGCAATGGATCTGGTCACCGGCGCGCGTAAAGTCATTATCGCCATGGAACATTGTGCAAAAGATGGCGCGGCTAAAATTCTCCGCCATTGCACCATGCCACTGACGGCCCAGCACGCGGTACATATGCTGGTCACCGAACTCGCCGTTTTCCGCTTCATTGACGGTAAAATGTGGCTCACAGAAATCGCGGAAGGCTGCGATATCACCGCCCTGCGTGAGAAAACCGACGCACAATTTGCTGTCGCCACCGACCTGGTCATCCTGCGAGGTGACGTATGATTGGCCGTATGTCACGCTTTATGACGCGTTTCGTCAGCCGCTGGCTGCCCGATCCGCTGATCTTCGCCATGCTGCTGACGCTGATAACGTTCGCCATTGCGCTGTGGTTGACGCCGCAAACACCGATCAGCATGGTCAAGTTTTGGGGAGATGGCTTCTGGAATCTGCTGGCATTTGGTATGCAGATGGCGCTGATCATCGTCACCGGCCACGCGCTGGCCAGCTCCGGTCCGGTTAAAAGTCTGCTGCGCACCGCCGCTTCAGCCGCTAAAACCCCCACACAGGGCGTTATGCTGGTGACATTCTTTGCCGCGGTCGCCAGCGTCATCAACTGGGGCTTTGGTCTGGTGGTGGGAGCGATGTTTGCTCGTGAAGTCGCCCGTCGGGTACCCGGCTCTGACTACCCGCTGCTGATTGCCTGCGCCTACATCGGCTTTCTGACCTGGGGTGGCGGCTTCTCCGGCTCAATGCCGTTGCTGGCAGCAACGCCGGGCAACCCGGTCGAGCACGTTGCCGGGTTAATTCCGGTCAGCGACACCCTGTTTACCGATTTCAATATTTTCATCACTCTGGCGCTCATTGTGGTCATGCCGTTCATCACACGCATGATGACGCCGAAACCGTCTGATGTGGTAAGCATCGATCCAAAATTATTGCTGGAAGAAGATGATTTCCAGAAGAAACTCCCGCCAGACGCACCGCCGTCCGAGCGTCTGGAAGAGAGCCGTATTCTGACGCTGATCATTGGCGGACTGGGGATTGCTTACCTGGCACTGTATTTCGCCGACAAGGGTTTCAACCTCACCATCAACACCGTCAACCTGATGTTTATGATTGCCGGTCTGCTGCTGCACAAAACGCCAATGGCCTATATGCGTGCCGTCAGCGCCGCCGCCCGCAGCACCGCGGGGATCCTGGTACAGTTCCCCTTCTACGCCGGGATCCAACTAATGATGGAGCATTCCGGTCTCGGCGGGCTGATTACCGAATTCTTCATCGACGTCGCCAACAAAGACACCTTCCCATTAATGACTTTCTTCAGTTCCGCGCTGATTAACTTTGCCGTGCCATCAGGTGGCGGACACTGGGTTATTCAGGGACCGTTCGTGTTGCCTGCCGCGCAGGCGCTCGGTGCCGACCTGGGTAAATCGGTGATGGCCATCGCCTACGGCGAGCAGTGGATGAACATGGCGCAACCGTTCTGGGCATTACCTGCGCTAGCTATCGCCGGGCTGGGCGTGCGCGACATTATGGGCTACTGCATCACCGCCCTGCTTTTCTCCGGCGTCATTTTCGTCATTGGATTGACCTTGTTCTGACGGCAACCACTTATTTAAGGGAACAGAAAAATGAAAAATTGTGTCATCGTCAGTGCGGCGCGTACCGCAATCGGTAACTTTAATGGTTCACTGGCCACCACCGGCGCCGTCGAACTCGGAGCAACCGTGATTAAAGCCGCGCTAGAGCGCGCCCGCCTTGACCCACTCCGGGTTGACGAGGTGATCATGGGCAACGTGCTGCAGTCTGGTTTAGGACAGAACCCTGCACGCCAGGCGCTGTTAAAAAGCGGTCTCGCCGACACCGTATGCGGTTTTACCCTCAACAAAGTGTGCGGCTCGGGCCTCAAAAGCGTGGCGCTTGCCGCTCAGGCAATCCAGGCCGGACAGGCTCAGGCAATTGTCGCCGGTGGCATGGAAAACATGAGCCAGGCACCGTACCTGTTAGACGCCAAAGCCCGCTGGGGATATCGCCTCGGGGACGGACAGTTGTCAGATGTAATCCTGCGCGACGGTCTGATCTGCGCCGAGCATGGCTACCATATGGGGATCACCGCTGAAAACGTTGCCAAGGAGTATGGCATTAGTCGGGAGATGCAGGATGAACTGGCGCTGATGTCGCAGCGTAAAGCGGTATCGGCAATAGAGTCAGGCGCATTTGAGGCAGAGATCGTCCCGGTGAGTGTGGTATCGCGGAAAAAAGCGATCATGTTTGATCGTGATGAATTCCCTAAAGCTGACACCAGCGCGGAAGGTCTGGCTGCATTGCGTCCCGCTTTCGACAAAACAGGAAGCGTCACCGCCGGAAATGCTTCGGGGATCAACGACGGTGCTGCCGCGCTGGTAATCATGGAAGAAGCGGCGGCGCTGGCTGCTGGGCTGAAGCCGCTGGCGCGCATCAAAGCCTATGCCAGCGGCGGCGTCGCACCCGCCATCATGGGCATGGGGCCGGTTCCGGCGACGCAAAAAGTGCTGCAACTGAGCGGGCTTCAATTGTCTGATATCGACCTGATTGAGGCCAATGAGGCGTTTGCCGCACAGTTTCTGGCAGTAGGGAAAACGCTGGGATTTGATGCACAAAAGGTGAATGTCAACGGCGGAGCAATCGCGCTTGGGCACCCTATCGGCGCCAGCGGGGCGCGTATTCTGGTCACGTTGCTTCACGCGCTACAAGCGCGGGATAAAACCCTCGGACTGGCTACGCTGTGCATCGGCGGCGGTCAGGGGATTGCAATGATTGTGGAAAGGATGAACTAAAAAAAAGGGCCGGATTTCTCCGGCCCTTCTCATTACGACTTAATTACTCTTCTGCGTCATCCGCCGCATCGTCATCGCTTTCTGCTTCAGGCGCGATATCATCGTCCCCTTCCGCAGCACTTCCGTCGATAGAATCCAGTTCTTCGTCATCAACCGGTTCAGCTACACGCTGCAGACCCACCACGTTTTCATCATCCGCCGTGCGGATGAGGATAACGCCCTGGGTGTTACGCCCAACCACGCTGATTTCCGACACGCGAGTACGCACCAGCGTACCAGCATCGGTGATCATCATGATCTGGTCGCTATCGGTCACCTGCACCGCGCCAACAACGGAACCGTTGCGTTCGGTGACTTTGATGGAGATAACGCCCTGCGTCGCACGCGACTTGGTCGGATACTCTTCTGCCGCAGTACGCTTACCATAACCGTTTTGCGTCACGGTCAGGATAGCGCCTTCGCCACGTGGAATAATCAGAGAAACGACTTTGTCTTCGCCCGCCAGTTTGATACCACGTACGCCGGTCGCAGTACGACCCATCGCACGAACGGCGTCTTCTTTGAAGCGCACCACTTTACCCGCGGCAGAGAACAGCATCGCTTCGTCAGACCCGGAGGTCAGATCCACGCCAATCAGCTCGTCGCCTTCATTCAGGTTAACCGCAATAATACCGGCAGAACGTGGACGGCTGAACTCGGTCAGCGCCGTTTTCTTCACGGTACCGCTAGCGGTTGCCATAAAGACGTTCACGCCCTCTTCGTACTCGCGTACCGGCAGAATCGCGGTGATACGTTCGTTGGCTTCCAGCGGCAGCAGGTTGACGATTGGACGTCCACGCGCACCACGGCTCGCTTCCGGCAGCTGATAGACCTTCATCCAGTACAGACGACCACGGCTGGAGAAGCACAGGATCGTATCGTGGGTGTTGGCCACCAGCAGGCGGTCGATGAAGTCTTCTTCTTTAATACGTGCTGCTGATTTACCCTTACCGCCACGACGCTGTGCTTCGTAATCGGTTAACGGCTGATATTTAACGTAGCCCTGGTGAGACAAGGTCACGACAACATCTTCCTGGGTGATCAGATCTTCGATGTTGATGTCAGCGCTGTTGGCGGTGATTTCGGTGCGACGCTCATCACCGAACTGCTCGCGAACCAGCTCCATCTCTTCACGGATCACTTCCATCAGGCGATCGGCGCTGCCCAAAATGTGCAGCAATTCAGCGATCTGCTCCAGCAGCTCTTTGTATTCGTCGAGCAGTTTTTCATGCTCAAGGCCGGTCAGTTTCTGCAAGCGCAGATCCAAAATCGCCTGGGCTTGCTGTTCAGTCAGGTAGTACTGACCGTCACGCACGCCAAACTCAGGTTCCAGCCATTCAGGACGGGCAGCGTTATCACCGGCACGTTCCAGCATCGCCGATACGTTACCCAGCTCCCACGAACGGGCAACCAGTCCGGCTTTCGCTTCAGCCGGGGTCGGCGCACGACGGATCAGTTCAATGATCGGATCGATGTTGGCCAGTGCAATCGCTAACGCTTCAAGGATGTGGGCACGATCGCGGGCTTTACGCAGTTCAAAAATAGTACGGCGAGTAACCACTTCACGACGGTGACGTACAAACGCAGCGATAATATCTTTCAGGTTCATGATCTTCGGCTGACCATGGTGCAGCGCAACCATGTTAATACCGAAGGAAACCTGCAGTTGGGTCTGGGAGTAAAGGTTGTTGAGAACCACTTCCCCAACCGCGTCACGTTTGACTTCAATCACGATGCGCATACCGTCTTTATCAGACTCGTCACGCAGCGCGCTGATGCCTTCAACGCGTTTGTCTTTTACCAACTCGGCAATTTTCTCAATCAGGCGCGCTTTGTTCACCTGATACGGAATTTCGTGCACGATGATGGTTTCACGACCGGTTTTCGCGTCAGCTTCAACTTCCGCGCGGGCGCGAATGTACACTTTACCGCGACCAGTACGATAGGCTTCTTCAATACCACGACGACCGTTGATGATCGCGGCGGTCGGGAAGTCCGGGCCAGGGATGTGTTCCATCAGCCCTTCAATGCTGATGTCTTCATCGTCAATGTAGGCCAGACAGCCGTTAATCACTTCTGTCAGGTTGTGCGGCGGAATGTTGGTCGCCATACCTACCGCGATACCGGACGAACCGTTCACCAGCAGGTTAGGAATTTTGGTCGGCATGACGTCCGGAATGCGTTCGGTGCCGTCATAGTTATCGACGAAATCAACCGTTTCTTTTTCCAGGTCAGCCATCAGCTCGTGGGCGATTTTCGACATACGGATTTCCGTATAACGCATCGCTGCGGCGGAGTCGCCATCGACAGAACCAAAGTTACCCTGACCATCCACCAGCATGTAACGCAGGGAGAATGGCTGCGCCATACGAACAATGGTGTCGTAAACGGCGGTATCACCATGAGGGTGGTATTTACCGATTACGTCACCAACGACACGGGCAGATTTTTTATAGGCTTTATTCCAGTCGTTGCCCAATACGTTCATGGCGTAAAGTACGCGACGGTGAACCGGCTTCAGGCCATCTCGGACGTCCGGCAGCGCACGGCCAACAATGACCGACATCGCATAATCCAGATACGAGCTCTTCAGCTCTTCCTCAATGTTGACCGGTGTAATTTCTCTCGCAAGGTCGCTCATCTAACCGCTATCCCTCTACTGTATCCCGGATTCAAAGGTCGCAAATTATAACACATCCGTGCAGATTCAGGTAAATGGATTCCCCCTGAGAGAGGCTTTATTCATCCTGCCAGGCTGATATACTCGTTTGTATTGCTAATTAAGGAGTAGAAGCCCCAATGAATGCCGAAAAAGCCCCGGTGACTCAGAACGTTGACCATGAAGAAATTGCCAAATTTGAAGCAGTCGCGTCGCGCTGGTGGGATCTTGAAGGTGAATTTAAGCCTCTGCACCGCATTAACCCGCTGCGTCTGGGTTATATCACCGAGCGCTCAGGCGGGCTGTTTGGTAAAAAAGTGCTCGACGTCGGCTGCGGCGGCGGCATTCTGGCTGAAAGCATGGCGCGCGAAGGCGCGACGGTCACCGGCCTGGATATGGGTTTTGAACCGCTACAGGTGGCAAAACTGCATGCGCTGGAAAGTGGCATTCAGGTGGAATACGTACAAGAAACTGTGGAACAACACGCCGAAAAACATGCACACCAGTATGACGTGGTGACCTGCATGGAAATGCTGGAACACGTACCGGATCCGCAGTCGGTGGTCAGAGCCTGCGCGCAGTTAGTGAAACCTGGCGGCGAGGTGTTTTTCTCCACGCTCAATCGCAACGGCAAGTCGTGGCTGATGGCAGTGGTTGGCGCGGAGTACATTCTGCGCATGGTGCCCAAAGGCACGCATGATGTGAAAAAATTTATTAAGCCTGCGGAATTGTTACAGTGGGTTGATCAGACAGTGTTAAAAGAGCGCCACATGACCGGCCTGCACTACAACCCTATCACCAACACCTTTAAGCTGGGTCCAGGCGTGGACGTGAACTATATGGTGCACACCACCGCGAAAGCCGAGTAACTTATCTGCACGCCTGATGACGTTTCGCTTATCAGGCGTACAAACTCTGTGCCAGATCATATAACGTAATCGCTCTTCGATGAAGAAATCAGCACTCGATCAAATTTTCTATTTTTTTTCTCAATTATTGACATCCTCGCCAGGCCTTATAAGACGCGCACTTAGCGATTATTACCCTTTTGCAACCTCAATTTAACGCCAAAATCAACTCTTGTACTGAAAAGAATCCCTACTAGAATACTCACCATATAGCGTCTATCTTATCAAACAACCCCTACATATAGTATTTATCCACAGACTTAGTCACAACATGGCACTGTGGATAATACGGGGGATATTTTTTTCTTTCACGGACAGGTAAAAAACCACATGAATCAGAGTCTGCTGGTGACAAAGCGTGATGGTAGTACAGAGCGCATCAATCTCGACAAAATCCACCGAGTTCTGGATTGGGCGGCAGAAGGACTGAATAACGTATCGATTTCTCAGGTCGAGCTTCGCTCCCACATTCAGTTTTATGACGGCATCAAGACTTCCGATATTCACGAAACGATTATCAAAGCCGCCGCCGATCTGATCTCCCGCGATGCACCGGATTATCAATATCTGGCCGCTCGTCTGGCGATTTTCCACCTGCGCAAGAAAGCCTACGGTGAGTTCGAACCGCCAAAACTGTATGACCATGTTGTTAAAATGGTTGAGATGGGCAAATACGACAATCATCTGCTGGAAGACTACACGGAAGAAGAGTTCAAGCAGATGGACTCGTTCATCGAACATGACCGCGATATGACCTTCTCCTATGCTGCCGTGAAGCAGTTAGAAGGCAAATATCTGGTACAAAACCGCGTCACCGGTGAAATTTACGAAAGCGCTCAGTTCCTCTATATTCTGGTAGCAGCTTGCCTGTTCTCGAACTACCCGCGTGAAACCCGTCTGGAATACGTTAAGCGTTTCTACGACGCCGTTTCGACGTTTAAAATTTCGCTGCCAACGCCAATCATGTCTGGCGTGCGTACCCCAACCCGTCAGTTCAGCTCTTGCGTTCTGATCGAGTGCGGCGACAGCCTGGATTCCATTAACGCGACCTCCAGCGCCATCGTGAAATACGTTTCCCAGCGCGCTGGTATCGGCATCAACGCTGGACGCATTCGTGCGCTGGGTAGCCCGATTCGCGGCGGTGAAGCGTTCCACACCGGCTGTATCCCGTTCTATAAACACTTCCAGACTGCGGTGAAATCCTGCTCTCAGGGCGGCGTACGCGGCGGTGCGGCCACGCTGTTCTACCCGATGTGGCATCTGGAAGTTGAAAGCCTGCTGGTACTGAAAAACAACCGTGGCGTCGAGGGCAACCGCGTACGTCACATGGACTACGGCGTACAGATCAACAAGTTGATGTACACTCGCCTGCTGAAAGGCGGCGACATCACCCTGTTCAGCCCGTCTGACGTTCCGGGCTTGTACGACGCGTTCTTCGCCGATCAGGACGAATTCGAGCGCCTGTACACCCAATACGAAAACGATGACAGCATTCGTAAACAACGCGTAAAAGCGGTTGAGCTGTTCTCGCTGATGATGCAGGAACGCGCCTCTACCGGTCGTATCTACATTCAGAACGTTGACCACTGCAACACCCACAGCCCGTTTGATCCTGCTATCGCACCAGTGCGCCAGTCCAACCTGTGCCTGGAAATCGCGCTGCCGACCAAACCGCTGACCGACGTTAACGACGAAAACGGTGAAATTGCCCTGTGTACGCTGTCTGCCTTTAACCTCGGCGCTATCAACAGCCTCGACGAACTGGAAGAGCTGGCCGTGCTGGCGGTACGTGCACTGGATGCGCTGCTGGATTATCAGGATTATCCGATCCCGGCAGCTAAACGCGGTGCCATGGGTCGCCGTACGCTGGGTATTGGCGTGATCAACTACGCTTACTGGCTGGCGAAGAACGGTAAACGTTACTCTGACGGCAGCGCCAATAACCTGACCCACAAAACCTTTGAAGCCATTCAGTATTACCTGCTGAAAGCCTCGAATGAGCTGGCTAAAGAGCAAGGCGCGTGCCCGTGGTTTAACGAAACCACCTATGCCAAAGGTATTCTGCCGATCGATACCTACAAGAAAGATTTGGATGCCATCGTCAACGAACCGCTGCACCACGACTGGGAAGCGTTGCGTGAATCGATCAAGACTCACGGTCTGCGTAACTCCACACTCTCTGCTCTGATGCCGTCTGAGACCTCTTCGCAGATCTCCAACGCCACCAACGGCATTGAGCCACCGCGCGGTCACGTGAGTATCAAAGCCTCGAAAGATGGCATCCTGCGTCAGGTAGTACCGGATTACGAACACCTGAAAAATGCCTATGAACTGCTGTGGGAAATGCCCAATAACGACGGCTACCTGCAACTGGTTGGCGTGATGCAGAAGTTTATCGATCAATCGATTTCAGCCAATACCAACTACGATCCGTCCCGCTTCCCGTCAGGGAAAGTGCCGATGCAGCAATTGCTGAAAGACCTGCTCACCGCCTACAAATTTGGTGTCAAAACGCTGTATTATCAGAACACCCGCGACGGTGCTGAAGATACTCAGGACGATATGGTGCCGTCTATCCAGGACGATGGCTGCGAAAGCGGCGCATGTAAGATCTGATGAATAATGCCGGGTGGCGCTACGCTTACCCGGCCTACGATTGCACGGTTTGTAGGCCGGATAAGGTGCTTGCACCGCCATCCGGCGCTCATCCCACAAAGGATTCACATCAATGGCATACACCACTTTTTCACAGACGAAAAATGACCAGCTTCTGGAACCGATGTTCTTCGGCCAGCCGGTGAACGTCGCGCGCTATGATCAGCAAAAATATGACATCTTCGAAAAACTGATCGAAAAGCAGCTCTCTTTCTTCTGGCGTCCGGAAGAGGTCGATGTTTCTCGTGACCGCATTGACTTTCAGGCGCTGCCAGAACATGAAAAACACATTTTTATCAGCAACCTGAAGTACCAGACCTTACTGGACTCCATTCAGGGGCGCAGCCCGAACGTGGCGTTGTTGCCGCTGATCTCAATTCCTGAGCTGGAAACCTGGGTGGAAACGTGGGCCTTCTCCGAAACCATTCACTCACGCTCTTACACCCATATCATCCGTAACATTGTTAACGATCCGGCGGTGGTGTTTGACGATATCGTCACCAATGAGCAGATTCAGAAGCGTGCGGAAGGCATCTCCAGCTACTACGACGAGTTAATCGAGATGACCAGCTACTGGCATCTGCTGGGCGAAGGTACGCACACGGTTAATGGTAGGACGGTTGTCGTGAACCTGCGCGAGCTGAAGAAGAAACTGTATCTGTGCCTGATGAGTGTTAACGCACTGGAAGCGATCCGCTTCTACGTCAGCTTCGCCTGCTCTTTTGCTTTTGCCGAGCGCGAACTGATGGAAGGCAACGCGAAAATCATTCGCCTGATCGCCCGTGACGAAGCCCTGCACCTGACCGGGACCCAGCATATGCTGAACCTGTTGCGCAGCGGCGTAGACGATCCGGAAATGGCAGAGATTGCCGAAGAGTGTAAACAGGATTGCTACGACCTGTTCGTACAGGCCGCTGTGCAGGAAAAAGAGTGGGCTGATTACCTGTTCCGCGACGGTTCAATGATCGGTCTGAACAAAGATATTCTGTGCCAGTACGTCGAGTACATCACTAACATTCGTATGCAGGCCGTAGGGCTTGACCTGCCGTTCCAGACGCGTTCGAACCCCATTCCGTGGATCAACACCTGGCTGGTGTCCGATAACGTGCAGGTTGCACCGCAGGAAGTGGAAGTCAGCTCTTATCTGGTCGGGCAAATCGATGCCGAAGTTGATACCGACGATCTGAGTAATTTCCAGCTCTGATGGGCCGTATTACCCTGCGCATCTCTGGCACGCAGCTGCTGTGCCAGGATGAACATCCTTCCCTGCTGGCCGCGCTTGAATCGCACAATGTTGAGGTCGAGTATCAATGTCGTGAAGGCTACTGCGGCTCCTGCCGTACCCGCCTGGTAGCGGGTCAGGTTGACTGGATTGCAGAGCCTTTGGCCTTTATTCAGCCGGGTGAGATACTGCCCTGCTGTTGCCGGGCAAAGGGTGACATTGAGATTGAGATGTAACGCCTAGTGAACTTCATGCGCGGAGACCAGCACCACGTCTCCGCGTTTTTTCATCTGCATGATGTACAGCGCTCCGGCAAGAACCACCAGCACGGCACCGACCAGATAAATCGCCCGATACCCCACGCCTTCTACCATCATCCCCATAATAAATGCCCCAATCGCCATTCCCGCATCCATTGCGTTGAAAAAAAGCGAATTGGCGATGCCAATTTTATGCGGCTCTACCGCGCTAATAATTTGCGTCTGGAACACCGGTGTCACCGAGCCGTAGCCAATGCCAATCAGCCCTCCGGCAATAATCATCATGATGCTGCCGTGGGTATATCCGAGCACCACAAGCCCTACAGTAAAGGCGACCAGGCACGGGTAAACCACGTATTTCGGTCCTTTTTTATCACAAATATTGCCGGTAAACGTTCGGCAGATCATTAGGCAGACAGCGTAGCAAAGCAGGAAGTTACTGGCGGCGGCCATCAGATCCAGCTCGCGTGCATACAGCGCCAGGAAGGCAGATACCCCGGCGTAGGAAAAGGTCATGAAGAAGGTCACCATGGCAAAAGGCAAGGCGGCACGGTCAAACATGGCGGCAAATCCCAGCTTAGGCTGCGAGCCATCGGCATGACGAATCACCGGCGGCACGGCAACAATCAATGACAGCACAATGCCCACCGCCGCTACCGCTGTACAAAGCCAGAACGCGGAAGTAAAGGCCTCCCAGCGCGCCATGTTCAGACCCACCCATGGCCCAACGACCATCGCCAGTCCCATAGCTAAAGAGAAAAAGCTGATGCCCTCCCCACGTCGGGAGGCCGGTATCAACCGCGCGGAAATCGTCCCTTTTACCGTAGTAATAACGCCAAACGTGACACCATGAAGCACCCGAATAAACAGCAGTGATTCAATTGAATGGCAGACAGGATACAGCGCAGTGACCACCAAAAAGGCCAGAGAAGAGAGCACCAGAATCGTTTTATTCGAATATTTTCCCACCCATTGTCCGGCAAACGGACGTACCACAATGGCGGCCCCCAAAAAGAAGGTGACTAATAAACCCGCCTTATCAGGGGTCGCATGGAGACGCTCCAGGATATAAATCGGCAACAGCGTCAGCAGGACATAAAAAACAAAAAAGATAATAAAGCTGATAATCGTGATGGCCCAAAAATCTTTCGTCCACAATTTTTCTTTCATACTCGGCAACCTGTCCCGACGGCGCACGCAGGCAACGCTCAGAGCGACTGAACAACGGACAGGTGCGTCAAAATGTGATTTATCCCCGTCATAGTTCACGTTGCTTGTGTGTCGGCTACGCAAATTATTTTGGGTATTTAAGGTAGAAAGTCAGTATAAACAGGCTTATTTTATTAGAGAAATTAATCATTTTAATAGTATTAATTAGAGATAACTAATGACACTAACCCAGATCCACGCCCTGCTGGCCGTGCTTGAGTACGGTGGTTTTACCGAAGCCAGCAAGCGGCTATACACCACCCAGTCCGCCGTCAGTCAGGCTATTTCGGCGCTGGAAGAAGAGTTAGGGGTTAATATTTTGATCCGCGAGCGGCGCAAAGATATTCAACTTACCCCGGTAGGTATCCGGCTGCTCCCGCATTTACGGACCATCATTGGACAAACGAACGCCGTAAAAGAGATCGCCGAACAGGAGAAACAAAACCCCGCCCGAACCTTGCACATCGGCTGTTTTCCCAGCGCCTGCGCCTGCATTTTGCCCGGTATCATCCGCTACTTTGAACAGCATCACCCCAACATCAAAATCATTCCCTATGAAGAGAACAGCAGTGCCATTATTGATTCGCTGCAGAGTGGAGGCATTGATGCGGGTTTTGTGCATTTTCCGGTCAATGGCATGTACTGCGTGCCGGTTTATCGGGACAAATTCACCGTTGTTGTCCCCGAGGCTCACCCGCTGGCGGCCAAAGCCACAATCTCAGTAGAAGAACTGGTGGGAGAACCGCTGATTATCAGTAAAGGGCGCTATGAATTAAGCATCATGACGTTATTTAAAGAACAAGGTATTGAGCCAATCATTAAGTACGAATTCAACCACCCGGATACGGCAATCAGTTTTATTCGTCAGGGGCTGGGGATCGCATTGTTACCGGAGCTCACATTAAAGGCGGTTGGCGGGCAAATACGTTCGGTGGCGCTGGAGCCAACGTTTTATCGGCAAATATCATTATTGGCAAAAGAGCCGCCGGTAGACGGCAGCCCTTTATATTTACTGCAGGCATGTATGGAAACACTGACCGCCGACGGTCTGATCTAACCGTCGGGAATGCGCCGGTGAAAAGGCCTGCAATATCATGCTATCGCAGGCCTGATACCGTTACTGCTTATGCAGGAACATCACCGCTTTGTCGGGGAAGTCGGTGAACAACCCGTCAACGCCCGCCTTGTTATACAGGATGTCATACAGCTGATTCACATCCGTCGCGTAGTCCGGCAGCTGATCGGCCCGCACAGTATAAGGATGCACCGTCATCTTGTTCTGATGCGCATCCTTCACCATCCCGGTCAACACGATGTTGCCTTTCTTCGACTTCTCATCAACCAGCATGTGATAGTCCGGGCCAATGCCATCCGCGTACTCAGCAACCTGCTTCATCGCGCCCGGTTTAAACATCCAGTCATAGTTGTAATTCACCCAACTGCCGTCCGGTTTTTTCTCCTGGGTTTCATTCCAGTCGGTATAGGCAATCAGCTGCACCAGGTTGAGGTCCATCCCCATTTTAGGTTCCAGCTCATTCTTGATGCGCTTGAGTTCCGCCACATCAAAACTTTGCAGATAGACCTTATCCTGTTTGTCGCTGTAGCCGTACTTTTTCAGCACTTCCAGCGTCTTCGCAGCAATGTCCTTCCCTTCCTGGTGATGGAACCACGGCGCTTTAATTTCCGGATAGATACCGATGTTCTTACCGGTGGAATGATTTAATCCCTGAACAAACTCGATCTCTTCTTCGAACGTATGCACACGGAAATCAGATTTACCCATCGGGAAGCGCCCTGGGTAGGTCTGCACCTGTTTGCCATTTTCGATATCGAAACCTTCGGTAAATTTCAGCGATTTGATCTCATCCAGCGTAAAGTCGATGGCGTAGTAGCGACCATCTTTACGGGCGCGATCCGGGAAACGCTCGGCGACATCGGTGACCCGGTCAAGATAGTGGTCATGCAGAACGACCAGATGGTCGTCCTTGGTCATCACCAGATCCTGCTCGAGATAGTCCGCGCCCTGCGCATAGGCCATCGCTTTTGCCGGCAGCGTATGCTCCGGTAAATAGCCGCTGGCCCCACGGTGAGCAATCACAATCTTGTCTGCGGCGATGGCTGCGCTGCTGACCACCATACCGGTCAGCATTAACGCGACGCTAAGACTTTTCAATGTGGTTTTCATCTATTATCCCCCGTTACGCTTCAGTTCCATCTCTGCGTGATGGCGCTTTTCACCAAACATGACGACCACCAGCAGAATAACCGCCAGCACGCTGCCGCCAATCATCACCATAAAGCCACCGTCCCAGCCGAAGAAGTCAACGGTGTAACCGACAATGGCGCTCGCTGCCACAGAGCCGCCCAGGTAACCAAACAACCCGGTGAAGCCTGCCGCCGTACCCGCCGCTTTTTTCGGTGCCAGTTCCAGCGCGTGCAGACCAATCAGCATGACCGGACCGTAGATCAGGAAGCCGATGATAATCATACATGCCATATCAACGTTCGGATTGCCCGCCGGGTTCATCCAGTAAACGATCGTTGCAATGGTCACCAGCGTCATGAAGAACACGCCGGTTGCGCCACGGTTGCCACGGAAGACTTTATCCGACATCCAGCCACACAGCAGGGTGCCCGGGATACCCGCATACTCATACAGGAAGTAGGCCCAGGAGGATTTATCCAGCGCGAAATGCTTCACTTCTTTCAGGTAGGTCGGCGACCAGTCGAGGATGCCGTAACGCAGTAAATAGACAAACACGTTGGCGATCGCGATGTACCACAGCAGTTTGTTTGGCAGCACGTACTGCATGAAGATCTGCTTCGCAGTCAGCTCTTCTTCGGCTTTTTCGCTGTAATCATCCGGATAGTCGTTCTTATACTCTTCAATCGGCGGCAAGCCACAAGACTGCGGCGTATCGCGCATCAGGGCAAAAGCAATCAGGGCGACAACAATCGCACCGAATGCCGGCATGTACAATGCCGCTTTCCAGTCGTTAAACCAGGCCATACCCAGCAGGAACAGCAGCGGAGGCAGACCACCACCGACGTTATGCGCGCAGTTCCACACGGACACAATACCGCCACGCTCTTTCTGCGACCACCAGTGCACCATGGTACGACCGCACGGCGGCCACCCCATCCCCTGGAACCAGCCACACAGGAACAGCAGCACAAACATCACCGCGATACTGGACGTCGCCCACGGCACAAAGCCCATGAACAACATCACCGCCGCCGCCAGAATCAGACCGGCAGGCAGGAAAACGCGCGGATTCGAGCGGTCCGAAATGGACCCCATGATAAATTTCGAAAAACCATAGGCAATGGAAATACCGGATAACGCAAAACCCAGATCGCCACGGGAGAAACCCTGCTCAACCAGATACGGCATCGCCAGGGCAAAGTTCTTACGTACCAGATAGTACGCCGCATAACCAAAAAATATCCCCAAGAAAATCTGCCAGCGCAATCGACGATAGGTGGGATCGATTTCCGCTGCAGGTAAGCGCGCCGTATGTGACGCGGGTTTAAAAATGCTCAACATAGTATGTAGCCTCCGTGGCCGTCTTTTGTTCGAAGGAAACACTGTAAGTACGTCATCACGACGCAACCTCCCCCAGTGTGGCCGCGATGTTAAGGAAAGATTCAGCACAAAAATGTGAAACACAGCACAGATTGTTACAGATTTATGACAAATGTTCATAAAGGCGCACGAAATCACGTTTCATTTTCGAATAATGAGCGATTATGCGCGAAATCAAACAATCCATGTTTTTTATGTGGCTAAATGATAAAAAAACGAACTGTGAGGAAAAACAATGAAAACTCGCGACTCGCAAACAAGTGACGTGATTATCATTGGTGGGGGAGCAACAGGTGCCGGGATCGCACGCGACTGTGCTCTGCGCGGATTGCGCGTCATCTTAGTAGAACGCCACGATATCGCTACCGGCGCAACGGGACGTAACCACGGCCTGCTGCACAGCGGTGCGCGCTATGCCGTCACTGACGCAGAATCTGCGCGTGAATGTATTAGCGAAAACCAAATTCTGAAACGTATCGCCCGCCACTGCGTAGAGCCTACGGACGGTCTGTTTATCACACTGCCGGAAGATGAACTCTCCTTCCAGGCCACCTTTATTCGTGCCTGCGAAGATGCGGGCATTCGTGCAGAAGCGATCGACCCTCAACAAGCGCGCATTATCGAGCCCGCAGTGAACCCGCAGTTGATTGGCGCAGTCAAAGTGCCAGACGGTACCGTGGATCCCTTCCGTTTAACCGCTGCCAACATGCTGGATGCCAGAGAGCATGGCGCGGTCATTCTGACTGCCCATGAAGTGACCGGGCTGATTCGTGAAGGTGCAACCGTCTGCGGCGTGAACGTTCGCAATCATCTCACCGGCGAGATGCAGTCCCTGCATGCGCCGGTGGTGGTGAACGCTGCCGGGATCTGGGGCCAGCGGATCGCGGAATATGCCGATCTGAGCATCCGCATGTTCCCGGCAAAAGGCTCGTTGTTGATCATGGATCATCGCATTAACCAGCATGTCATCAACCGCTGCCGTAAACCGTCGGATGCCGACATTCTGGTGCCTGGCGACACCATCTCGCTGATCGGCACCACCTCGCAACATATTGATTACGATGATATCGACAGCAACCGCGTCACCGCTGAAGAGGTGGATATTCTGCTGCGTGAAGGGGAGAAGCTGGCGCCGATTATGGCGAAAACGCGCATTTTACGCGCCTACTCCGGCGTGCGTCCGCTGGTGGCCAGCGACAATGATCCAAGCGGTCGTAACGTCAGCCGCGGCATTGTGTTGTTCGATCATGCTGAACGCGACGGTCTGGATGGCTTTATCACCATTACCGGCGGCAAACTGATGACCTACCGCTTGATGGCTGAATGGGCCACCGACGCTGTTTGCCGCAAGCTGGGCAACACTCGCCCTTGCACCACGGCGGACGTCGCGCTGCCAGGTTCGCAGGAATCAACCGAGCACACGCTTAAGCGCGTGATCTCGTTGCCCGCACCGCTACGCGGCTCGGCAGTCTACCGTCACGGCGATCGCACCCCGGTCTGGCTGAGCGAAGGTCGTCAGCATCGCAGCCTGGTCTGCGAGTGCGAGGCGGTCACCGCAGGCGAAGTCCAATACGCCGTGGAAAATTTAACCGTCAACAGCCTGCTGGACTTGCGCCGACGAACTCGCGTCGGGATGGGGACATGCCAGGGCGAACTGTGCGCCTGCCGCGCCGCAGGGTTACTGCAACGTTTTAATGTTACCACCGCCGCGCAGTCCATCACCCAGCTCTCCGAGTTTCTCAACGAACGCTGGAAAGGCGTGCAGCCGATTGCCTGGGGAGACGCACTGCGCGAAAGCGAGTTCACGCGCTGGGTGTATCAGGGGTTATGCGGTCTGGAAAAGGAGCACCAGGATGAAATTTGATACCGTCATTATCGGCGGCGGTCTCGCCGGACTGCTGTGCGGTCTGCAACTACAAAAAAGCGGGTTACGCTGCGCGATTGTTACCCGTGGCCAAAGCGCCCTGCATTTTTCCTCCGGCTCGCTGGATTTACTCAGCACGCTGCCGGATGGACAGCCGGTGAGCGATATCGAGGCAGGCCTGAACGCACTGCGCACTCAGGCCCCCTTGCACCCTTATAGCCTTATCGGTACGCAAAACGTCCTGTCACTGGCGCAGCAGGCGCAAACCCTGTTGAAAGAATCCGGTGCCCAGTTGCAGGGCGAGGTGCATCAGGTACATCAGCGCGTAACGCCGCTGGGGACCTTGCGCTCAACCTGGCTCAGTTCGCCGGAAGTACCGGTCTGGCCGCTGTCTGCTCAGCGTATCTGCGTGGTGGGCATCAGCGGGTTACTGGATTTTCAGGCACACCTCGCGGCGGCCTCACTGAGCCAGCGTAACCTCAGCGTCGACACCGCAGAAATCGAGCTGCCGGAACTGGATGTTCTGCGCGACAACCCCACCGAGTTTCGCGCGGTTAACATCGCACGCCTGCTGGATAACGAAGATAAATGGCCACTGCTCTGTGACGCGTTGCTGCCAATAGCAAAAACCTGCGACATGATTATTATGCCAGCCTGCTTCGGTCTCGCCGATTCCCGGCTCTGGCAGTGGCTCAACGAGCGTCTGCCCTGCTCGCTGATGTTGTTACCTACCTTACCGCCTTCTGTTCTCGGCATGCGCCTGCACAATCAATTACAGCGTCAGTTTGTACGCCAGGGCGGCGTATGGATGCCCGGTGACGAGGTGAAAAAAGTCACCTGTCAGGACGGTGTGGTAAGTGAAGTGTGGACCCGCAATCATGCTGATATTCCATTGCGTCCACGTTTTGCCGTGCTCGCCAGCGGCAGTTTCTTCAGCAGCGGACTGGTGGCAACACGCGAGGCTGTCCACGAGCCGATCCTCGGCCTGGATGTCCAGCAAACAGAGACCCGTGCGCAGTGGTATCAGCGCGACGTCTTCGACCCGCAGCCGTGGCAACAATTTGGTGTGAATACTGATAACACCCTGCGCCCAACGCTTGCGGGAAAAACGGTAGAGAACCTGTTTGCCATCGGGTCGGTGCTTGGCGGTTTTGACCCTATCGCCCAGGGTTGCGGAGGCGGCGTGAGCGCAGTCAGCGCCTTGCATGCCGCACATCATATTGCAAAACGAGCAGGAGGCCAGCAATGAGCGACACACGTTTTGAAAGTTGTATCAAATGCACTGTGTGCACCACTGCCTGCCCGGTCAGCCGCGTCAATCCGAGCTACCCAGGACCCAAACAGGCCGGGCCGGACGGGGAACGTCTGCGTCTAAAAGACGGTGCGTTATACGATGATGCGCTGAAATACTGTATCAACTGCAAACGCTGCGAAGTCGCCTGCCCGTCAGATGTTAAAATTGGTGATATCATCCAGCGCGCGCGCGCCAAATATGACACCACGCGTCCGTCGCTGCGCAACTTTGTCTTAAGCCATACCGATTTGATGGGCAGCGTTTCCACACCGTTCGCGCCGATCGTCAATACCGCCACCTCGCTGAAGCCCGTGCGTCAGCTGCTCGATTACGCGTTAAAAATCGATCATCGCCGGACGCTGCCAAAATACTCCTTTGGTACCTTCCGCCGCTGGTACCGCAGCGTTGCCGCACAGCAGGCGCAGTATCAGGATCAGGTCGCCTTTTTTCACGGCTGCTTTGTGAACTATAACCATCCACAGCTTGGCAAAGACCTGATTAAAGTGCTGAATGCGATGGGGACCGGCGTACAGTTGCTGAGTAAAGAGAAGTGCTGCGGCGTGCCGCTGATCGCCAACGGTTTTACCGATAAGGCACGTAAGCAGGCGGTCAGCAACGTAGCTTCACTCAGAGAAGCCATTGACGGGAAAGGTATTCCGGTGCTTGCCACCTCATCAACCTGTACCTTTGCGCTTCGCGATGAATATCCCGAAGTGCTGGATGTCGACAACACGGGTCTGCGTGAACATATTGAGCTGGCCACCCGTTGGCTGTGGCGCAAACTGGACGGCGGGCAAACGCTGCCGCTAAAAACACTGCCACTGAAGGTGGTCTACCACACCCCCTGCCATATGGAGAAAATGGGCTGGACGCTCTACACGCTGGAGCTGCTGCGTCAAATTCCTGGTCTGGAACTGACGGTGCTGGATTCCCAGTGCTGCGGCATCGCCGGGACCTACGGCTTTAAAAAGGAAAACTACCCCACTTCGCAATCCATTGGCGCCCCGCTATTCCGCCAGATCGAAGAAAGCGGGGCCGATATCGTCGTCACCGACTGCGAAACCTGCAAATGGCAGATTGAGATGTCCACCAGCAAGCGCTGTGAGCATCCAATAACCCTGCTGGCACAGGCGTTAGGCTAACTAACCAAGCCTACATCCCAATTGTAGGCCGATAAGCGAAATGCCATCTGGCAAAACATCTGCCGGATGGCAGCGTAAAACGCCTTATCCGGCCTACAAAATCTTCGCCATCAGGCAATAACAAACTATACGGTCAGTGATTCAACCACTTCAATCCAGCCATGCTCGGTGGCAATATCCTGATCGTTAAGCCAACGGCGCAGCATATTCAGAGCCATCATGGCGCACACTTCCTGACGCACCGGCAAGCTGTAGCGATTAGCGCTAAGTCGTACGCGTAATGCATGCGTGCCCTCAGACGTTGCCAGCGCAAAGTTAATATGTTCGTTTTCGAAACCCGATACCGCCAACGCCAAATCTGCGTAATGATTGCCGCGTCGCTCGGTTATCCAGTGCGCGGTTTGCGCCAGCGTTTCCTCCTGAGAGGGCACCACTTCACTGGCCAACAGCGGGGCGTTGGCGCGAGAAAGCTGGAGGGCGACCAGGCCCGCGGTAAACTGTTCGCTGAGCGTCAGGCTGTATTGCCGTTCCTGTAACGTGCGTGCAATTTGCGCGGGCAGCCCTTCCGTGCCTTCAAAAATCATATTCTGCCCGGCAACCCGCTTCACCTCCGGCCAGAGCGCCAGCATTGCTTCACGTTGGGAATCCGGCCCGGTAAGCTTCAACTCGATAATCGGCATTGATGAGCGATACCCCATCGTGACCCCGGCAGGCAAAGGCAGCGGATCCAAACTTTGCGCCAGCTCGCTTTCAGAACGGCCAAAGGTGGTTAGTCGCAGGCATAGCGGGGGTTGCGAGAGTGAGAATCGCTCCCGCAGACGCGGTAGGATCTCATGCTCGATCATCACTTTAAACTCTGACGGAACGCCCGGCGTAAAGAACATCAAACAACGGTTGAGCTTCACGGCAAATCCGCAGGCGGTACCCACTGGGTTATTGATAAACTCGGCGCTGGCAGGTAATTCAGCTTGCTTACGGTTGCTCGGTGCCATAATACGACCGCGTTCGCGGAAGTAATGCTCCATCTGAGCAAGCCATGCCTCGTGCAGCACCAGCTCTTCACCTTTTGCCGTTGCCGCAGCCAGCGCGCTCAAATCATCGCTGGTTGGCCCTAAGCCACCGTTCACAATCAATACATCGGCATGTTCGCTGCGTTCGCGCAAAATGGCGACCAGGTCGTCGAGATTGTCGCCCACCGTGTTGCGGCGTGTTAACGGTAATCCCTGATTGAAGAAAAAATCAGCCAGCCAGGCGGCATTGGTGTCGACGATCTGGCCGTGCAACACTTCATCCCCGGTGGATAGCATCTCCACGTTTAACATTGTGTTCTCCTGCTTATGCAATCAAAACACTATAACGCAATGGCGAGGGAACATGGAGGATGGAGGGAAAGAGAATGAGTAAGAGAAGGAAAAACAGGCGCAGCTGAACGCCGCGCCAGGGACATCAGAAACTGGCGTTCACCCCAACGTACGGGCCGTCAGCAATCGCATTGTCACGGTTGCCATCTTTACCCGCCAGGTTCAGGTAGCGATAACCGGCTTCGATACTCAGTGGGCGAATAATGGTCAGACGCGCGCCCGCATTGGCTTCTTCGTAGCTATCAATACCGCTGGAAAGCGAATCCGGAGAGTAGTAGTACTCGCCAAACAGACGGAAGCTGTCGCCAATCGGCCACTGCAAGCCACCACCAACCGCCGCCGCATAGCCTTCATCGCCGTCGTTTGGGTTGGTATAAACGCCTTTCCCGCCAACGGTGGCCAGCAGAGGACCAATCGGGATATTCAGGCCAAGACCGACGCCGGCAACATCACCATCATCGTCGTTATGCATCCAGTTACCGCTGGCTGCCAGCCCGGAGGACTCGGTACCGAAACCGAAGCCAAGGTTGGTGTAATTTTCACCCGCCTGGCCGCTGATGCTTACCGCGTTCGCCGACGCAGAAACAAACAGCATTCCAGCAAGGCCCAATAAAATACTTTTTTTCATTTTCTATCCTTTCCAGCAAGAAACTAAACATAGCCCCAAAACCGCTGGATTGTACTGCCTGATGGCGAGGAATCAATGAGCTAAAAAGGCGATGCAATAACATATTGTAACTAAATACTACTCAGAATGTTTAGCAAAGGTTAAGTTAACGGCCAACTTACGCCGCAGCAAGGGCCTGAGGCGTGTTTTCTGTTATCGCATTCATTTAATCCCGCTTCTCCTTTAAATCGGCCTGGACGCATTTTTTCTGCGTCTGGTAACAGGTAAGATGAGTGAAAGATGGACTCACTGAACAGACACACTAAGGAACAGACTTATGCGTCAAAGAACGATTGTTTGCCCATTAATTCAAAATGAAGGGTGTTATTTACTGTGCAAAATGGCCGAAGATCGCGGCGTGTTCCCCGGTCAATGGGCACTTTCAGGTGGCGGCGTTGAGCCGGGTGAGCGTATCGAAGAGGCCTTGCGTCGCGAAGTGCGCGAAGAATTGGGCGAGCAGTTGGTGCTCACAGAGATAACTCCGTGGACCTTTAGTGATGATATCCGCACCAAAACCTATGCTGATGGTCGCCAGGAAGAGATCTACATGATTTATCTGATCTTCGATTGTGTTTCAGCCAATCGTGAGGTGAAGATTAACGAAGAGTTTCAGGACTTCGCCTGGGTTAAACCGCAGGACCTCGCCTATTACGACTTAAACGTCACAACCCGAAAAACGTTAAAACTGAAAGGACTACTGTAGTTTTTGTCACGATGAAATTGGCTGTATGTGTACCGGCATTGCTTAATTTTTTAATAAAATGGAGTAATGTCGGTAGCTCGCGACGAAAAATAAAATATAAAAACATTTCACTTTCAAAGTGATAATCACAAAAATCAAAACACTCCACATTATTTCTCAACCTTAAACTCTTAAGGATAAATTAACCTTCAATCATTAATCTTTGCAGCCTGATGAAATAATTAACGACACCTCTATTTATCATCCTAATAAATATGCGATGGCGTTTAATGGCTTGAAGGAATAATGATGTCTGACTTTTTGCCTTTCTCTCGCCCGGCCTTCGGTACTGAAGAGCTTGCCGCCGTCAAAACCGTTCTGGACTCAGGATGGATAACCACCGGCCCTAAAAATCAGCAACTGGAAGAGGCATTCTGTCGGCTGACGGGAAACCAACATGCCGTTGCCGTCTGCTCAGCTACAGCAGGTATGCACATCACGCTGATGGCGCTGGACGTAGGCGCAGGTGATGAGGTGATCACCCCGTCGATGACGTGGGTTTCCACGATCAATATGATTGTCCTGTTGGGTGCGACGCCGGTGATGATCGATGTCGACCGCGATACGCTGATGGTCACTCCCGAACAAATCGAAGCGGCCATCACCCCACGAACCAAAGCAATTATTCCGGTGCATTACGCCGGCGCTCCTGCCGATCTTGATGCGATTTACGCCATCGGCGAACGTTATGGCATCCCGGTCATCGAAGACGCCGCACATGCGGTGGGAACCTTATACAAAGGCCGTCATGTTGGCGCCCGCGGTACGGCGATTTTCTCCTTTCACGCCATCAAAAATGTTACCTGCGCGGAAGGTGGACTGATCGTGACCGCCGACAGCGCGCTCGCACAACGTCTGCGTAGTCTGAAATTCCACGGTCTGGGCGTGGATGCCTATGACCGGCAAACCTTTGGTCGTGCACCGCAGGCGGAAGTTATGGCCCCAGGATACAAGTACAACCTGACCGATATCAATGCTGCCATCGCCCTGGTGCAACTGGATAAACTGGGTCGAATAAATGCACGTCGCGCTAAAATTGCGCACCAGTATCAGCACGCGCTGGCCGATACACCTTTTCAGCCGTTGAGCTTGCCCCAATGGTCGCACGTTCACGCCTGGCATCTGTTTATTATTCGTGTTGACGAGGCACGCTGCGGCCTGAGCCGGGACGCCTTAATGGAAGCACTGAAGGCTGAAGGTATCGGTACCGGTCTGCATTTTCGCGCGGCGCACACGCAAAAGTATTATCGCGAACGCTTCCCCACCCTGTCGCTCCCCAACACAGAATGGAATAGCGCCCGCATCTGTTCACTGCCTTTATTTCCCGACATGACCGCCGACGATACCCAGCGCGTCATCACGGCACTTCGCCGGATAGCAGGACAATGACCATGTTTGAAGCCACACCGATTAAAAAAGTCTCGGTAGTCATTCCCGTTTTTAACGAACAGGAAAGCCTGCCGGAGTTAATCAGACGTACCTGTGCCGCCTGCGAAAAACTGGGGAAAGACTATGAAATCCTGCTGATCGATGACGGCAGCAGCGACAATTCCGCACAGTTGATGATGGATGCCTCACAGGCCCACAACAGCCATATTGTCTCTATTCTGCTGAATCGCAATTACGGGCAGCACTCGGCGATTATGGCCGGTTTCAGCCACGTCACCGGTGATTTGGTCATCACGCTGGATGCAGACTTGCAGAACCCACCAGAGGAGATCCCTCGCCTGGTCGCCACCGCAGACCAGGGCTTCGACGTGGTCGGAACGGTGCGCCAAAACAGGCAAGACAGCATCTTTCGTAAGACGGCCTCGAGGATGATCAACCATTTGATTCAACGTACCACCGGTAAAGCAATGGGGGATTATGGCTGCATGCTACGCGCCTATCGCCGTCATATCGTTGATGCCATGCTGCATTGCCAGGAGCGCAGCACCTTCATTCCCATTCTGGCCAACATCTTTGCCCGTCGCGCGACGGAAATCCCGGTGCACCATGCAGAGCGTGAATTTGGCGACTCTAAGTACAGCTTTATGCGTTTGATTAACCTGATGTATGACCTGGTGACCTGCCTGACCACCACACCGCTGCGCATGCTGAGCCTGCTAGGCAGCATGATTGCCGCCACGGGTTTCACCCTGTCCGTTCTGCTGGTCGTTCTTCGCCTGACGCTGGGTCCGCAGTGGGCAGCTGAAGGGGTCTTTATGCTGTTTGCCGTGCTGTTTACGTTTATCGGCGCACAGTTCATTGGTATGGGTTTACTCGGCGAATATATCGGTCGCATCTATAACGATGTCCGCGCCCGCCCCCGCTACTTTGTTCAACACGTTATTCGTCCACACACCACGCAGTCAAACGAGGAAAACCACGCATGAAAGCCGTCGTATTTGCTTATCACGATATGGGATGTCAGGGAATTCAAGCTTTGCTGGATGCGGGTTATGACATCGCTGCTATTTTCACACACACCGATAATCCCGGTGAAAATGCGTTTTTTGGCTCCGTTTCCCGGCTTGCGGCCAGCGCAGGGATCCCGGTCTATGCCCCGGACAACGTCAATCATCCGTTGTGGGTTGAGCGCATCAGCCAGCTCGCCCCTGAGGTCATTTTTTCGTTCTACTATCGCCATTTACTCAGCGATGAGATTCTTCGCCTCGCACCTGTGGGCGCATTCAACCTGCACGGCTCGCTGCTGCCGAAATACCGTGGTCGCGCCCCGCTGAACTGGGTGCTGGTCAATGGCGAAACGGAAACGGGCGTCACGCTTCACCGTATGGTCAAACGCGCAGATGCCGGGGCGATTGTTGCCCAGCAGCGTGTGGCTATTTCACCCGATGACGTGGCATTAACGCTGCATCATAAACTGTGCCAGACGGCCCGCCAAATGCTGGAACAGGCGCTGCCTGCTATCAAAACGGCTGACTTTCAGCAGCGCCACCAGCAGGAAGCCGATGCAACCTATTTTGGTCGTCGCACGCCGGACGACAGCGTCCTTGACTGGAACAAACCGGCCGGGCAGTTACATAACAGGGTACGTGCGGTCTCCGATCCCTGGCCCGGCGCGTTTAGCTATGCAGGAACACAAAAATTTACCGTCTGGTCATCACGCCCGTGTACGAATACCATCGGCGCACAACCGGGCACCGTGATAAGCGCATCGCCATTGCAAATAGCCTGTGCCGATGGCGCACTTGAAATCATTACCGGGCAAGCGGGCGATGGCATTGCCATGCAAGGTTCACAGCTGGCGCAGGTTCTGGGTCTGGTGGTGGGGTCTCGCCTGAACGGCCAGCAGGTTTCCGCCAGCAAACGTCGTACCCGTGTTCTGATCCTCGGTGTTAACGGTTTTATCGGTAACCACCTGACCGAACGCCTGCTGCAAGAAGATAACTACGAGGTTTATGGGCTGGATATCGGCAGCGATGCGATTGGACGTTTTTTGTCACACCCCCGCTTCCATTTTGTCGAAGGCGATATCAGTATTCATTCTGAATGGATTGAATACCATGTGAAAAAATGCGACGTCGTGCTGCCGCTGGTGGCGATTGCCACGCCGATTGAATACACCCGCAACCCGCTGCGTGTCTTTGAACTCGATTTTGAAGAAAACCTGAAAATCATTCGCTACTGCGTGAAATACCGCAAGCGCATCATTTTCCCGTCAACGTCCGAAGTGTACGGCATGTGTAGCGATAAGGTCTTTGATGAAGACAGCTCAAACCTTACCGTCGGCCCGGTCAATAAGCCGCGTTGGATCTATTCCGTTTCTAAGCAGCTTCTGGATCGCGTTATTTGGGCGTACGGCGAAAAAGAAGGACTGCGCTTCACGCTGTTCCGTCCATTTAACTGGATGGGACCACGTCTCGACAGCCTGAACGCTGCCCGTATCGGTAGCTCACGCGCCATTACTCAGTTGATCCTCAATCTGGTGGAAGGTTCGCCGATTAAGCTGATTGAAGGTGGTAAGCAGAAGCGTTGCTTTACTGATATTCGCGACGGTATCGAGGCGCTGTTCCGCATCATAGAAAACGCCGGTGGATGCTGTGACGGCGAGATTATCAACATCGGTAACCCGGATAACGAAGCCAGCATTCAGGAACTGGCAGAAATGCTGCTGAGCTGCTTTGAAAAACATCCACTGCGTCAGCACTTTCCGCCGTTCGCCGGCTTCCGTGACGTTGAAAGCAGCAGCTACTATGGCAAAGGTTATCAGGACGTTGAACACCGTAAACCGAGTATTGTTAATGCCCGACGCTGCCTGAACTGGGAACCGACCATCGACATGCGGGAAACGGTAGAAGAGACGCTCGATTTCTTCTTACGCAGCGTGGATATCACGGAACACACATCATGACCAAAGTGGGCTTGCGCATTGATGTCGATACCTTCAGGGGGACGCGCGAAGGCGTGCCCCGCCTGCTGGAGACATTAAACCGACATAACGTTCGGGCAAGTTTTTTCTTTAGCGTTGGACCTGACAACATGGGACGCCATCTCTGGCGTCTGGTGAAACCGCAATTTTTGTGGAAGATGCTGCGCTCAAACGCAGTCTCTCTCTACGGGTGGGATATTTTACTGGCCGGCACCGCGTGGCCAGGAAAAGAAATAGGCCACGCGAATGCCGCCATTATTGCGCAAGCCGCCCGGGTTCACGAAACCGGCCTGCATGCCTGGGATCACCATGCCTGGCAGGCGCGAAGTGGCACCTGGAATGACAAACAACTGATTGATGATATTTCTCAAGGTATTACCGTGCTTGAGGCCATCACCGGACAGCCTGTCACCTGCTCAGCCGCTGCCGGATGGCGTGCTGACGAACGCGTCGTCCACGCCAAAGAAGCCTTTAACCTACGCTACAACAGCGATTGTCGGGGCTCTTCACTATTTCGCCCGCTGCTTGCGACGGGGAAAGCCGGCACGCCGCAGATTCCCGTCACTTTACCGACCTGGGATGAAGTGATTGGCCGGGAAGTGCAGGCTGTCGACTTCAATGCCTGGATCCTCTCCCACATGCTGATGAACACAGCAACGCCGGTGTACACCATTCATGCGGAAGTTGAAGGGATCGCCTGCCATCACGATTTTGATGACTTGCTGACTCGAGCCGCTGATGCGGGCATTACGTTTTGCACACTTGGTGAGCTCCTGCCAGACGATATCACTACGCTACCAACAGGCCAGGTCGTTCGCGGCAAAATACCCGGCAGAGAGGGATGGCTCGGCTGTCAGTACCCGGTGAGTGTGTCACGATGAAATCTCTACGTTATACCGTGGCGTTTATCGCCTTTATTGCGCTGTATTATATTGTTCCCATCAATAGCCGCCTGCTGTGGCAGCCTGACGAAACGCGCTACGCAGAAATTAGCCGGGAAATGCTCAACTCGGGCGACTGGATAGTCCCGCACTTTCTCGGGTTACGCTATTTTGAAAAACCGATTGCCGGATACTGGTTAAACAGTATCGGGCAGTGGTTATTTGGTGCAAACAATTTTGGCGTCAGGGCGGGCGCTATTTTTGCCACCCTACTCACCGCGCTACTGGTGGCCTGGCTTGCCATGCGACTCTGGCAGGATAAACGCACCGCCATACTCTCCTCAGTAATTTTCTTAACGTTTTTTTCCGTTTACAGCATCGGCACCTACGCAGTTCTCGATCCTATCATCGCCCTGTGGCTGATGGCGGGCATGTGCTGTTTTTGGCAAGGCATGCAGGCCACCACTAAAACCGGCAAAATCATCGCCTTTTTGCTGTTGGGGCTGGCCTGCGGCATGGGGGTGATGACCAAAGGTTTTCTCGCACTGGCGGTCCCGGTTCTCAGCGTGCTGCCGTGGGTATTAGTACAAAAACGATGGAAAGATCTCTTTCTCTACGGTCTGCTGGCGGTAGTCGGTTGCATTGCCATTGTGTTGCCGTGGGGAATCACCATTGCACAACGCGAGCCGGATTTCTGGCATTACTTTTTCTGGGTCGAACATATTCAGCGTTTCGCACTGGCGGATGCCCAGCATAAAGCTCCGTTCTGGTACTACCTGCCCGTCCTTATCGCGGGCTGTTTGCCCTGGCTTGGTCTTCTGCCTGGCGCGCTGCGAACAGGCTGGCGTGAGCGGGATATCCCGCGAGGTGCGCTGTACCTATTGGGCTGGATTGTCATGCCGATTGTGTTTTTCAGCATCGCTAAAGGAAAACTCCCCACCTATATTCTTTCCTGCTTCGCGCCGCTGGCTCTCCTCATCGCGCGTTTCGGTGTGCAGGCGGCGGAGAGAGGATCTGGCGTCCTGCGCGTCAATAGCGGGATCAACATCCTGTTTGGGGTGATCGGCATTGTCGCCACCTTTGTGGTGTCTACACTGGGGCCGCTGCCGTCTCCCGTGTGGACGCATATCGAAACTTATAAGGTTTTTTATTCGTGGGGCATCTTTCTCATCTGGACTTTTTTCGGCTGGTATACGCTGACCAATAGCCAAAAAACCTGGAAATATGCCGCATTCTGCCCATTGGGGCTGGTGCTGTTGTTTGGATACGCGATACCCGACAGGGTCATGGAAGCGAAACAACCGCAGTTTTTTGTTGAGATGACCAAAGAGGTGTTACAACCGAGTCGCTACGTGCTTGCGGACAACGTTGGCGTCGCCGCAGGTCTGGCCTGGAGCCTGAAACGCGATGACATCATCCTGTACGGGCAAATGGGCGAGCTAAAATATGGCCTGAATTATCCCGATGCCCAGGGTCGCTTTGTCAGTCAGACTGGCTTTCCCGACTGGTTAGCCCAACATCGCCAGGAGGGTATTATTACGCTGGTGCTGTCGATTTCGAAGGATCAGGATATGACCCAACTTGCCATTCCCCCCGCGGATTACGTTGATAATCAGGGGCGTCTGGTCTTGATTCAGTACCGGCCCCAATGATCTGGCTGGCGTTAGTCCTCGCCAGTCTGCTCAGCGTAGGTGGGCAACTGTGCCAGAAGCAGGCCACCCGCCCGGTGGCCATCCGCGCGCGCAAACGCCACATTGCGTGGTGGATGAGTCTAGCTCTGGTAAGCCTCGGTCTGGCGATGCTGTTATGGCTGGCAGTGTTGCAGAATATTCCGGTTGGCCTGGCCTATCCGATGCTGAGCCTTAACTTTGTCTGGGTCACGCTGGCAGCCTGGAAAATCTGGCGAGAGCCTGTCACAAAGCGCCATTGGCTGGGCGTGGGGCTGATTATCACCGGTATTTTTATTCTCGGGAGCGCGGTGTAATGGGGATATTCTGGGGGCTATGCAGCGTCATGATTACTTCGCTGGCTCAGTTGAGTCTCGGCTACGCGATGGACAATCTGCCGCCGATACTGCATCCGTTGCGATTTATGGAAGCGATATTTTCCGCAAGCGTCGGGACGTTAACGCTGTACGCGGGACTGGTGGGGTATTTACTGTCGGTTATCTGCTGGCACCATGCCCTGCACCGACTGGCACTGAGCAAGGCCTACGCCCTGCTCAGCCTCAGCTACGTGCTGGTGTGGCTCGCCTCAATGTTCTTACCTGGCTGGCAGGGTTCATTTTCATGGCAGGCGCTCATCGGCGTGCTGTGCATTATGGCAGGGCTTATGACGATTTTTCTCGGACCCAGTCCAGCAATGCGCGGCGAGAAACCTTAATACCGCCACTTTTCAGCTCTGGCGGTAATTCCAGCCAGCGTACCGGTTGTTGAAAACGGGCCAGTTTATCTTTAACCCATTCAGCAAGATTGGCGTCATCCGCACGGATATCGTATTCAACGACCGCCACCGGACGATGGCCAAACTCATGGTCTTCCAGCGGAACAACAAAGGCTTGCAGCACGTGCGGATGGGCGGCGATCACGCGTTCCACCTCTTCCGGCTGAATACCTTCCCCGCCGCTAAAGAACAGGTTGTCCATGCGACCGACAATCGTGAGCTTACCGTCGTTTAACACCCCGCGATCGCGGGTAGCAAACCAGCCTTCGCCATTAACCAGCGGAATAAGCTGCCCGTTGCGCCAGTAACCTGACGCCATGCTGGCAGCGCGCAGCCAGACTTCATCATCCACGATCCTGACCTCTCTGCCCGGCAAGGCAGAGCCGACATCGCCCAGGCCATCGGCCTCTTTCGCACAAACCGTGGAAGCAAACTCCGTCAGCCCGTAACCACACCAGCAGCGAATCCCCTGCTCACGCGCCTGCTCGGTCAGCTCAACCGGAATGGCCGCCCCCCCCAGCAGTACCGCTTTCAACGTGATCGGTGCGTTGTTTACCAGCAATCGCCAAAGCTGCGTCGGTACCAGCGAGGCATGAGTGCAGCCCGCCAGCATCTGTTCCAGCGGTTGCTTGTCACGCACGGTCATGCGCGCACCGGCCAATAACCAGCGCCACAAAATACCCTGACCGGAAACATGAAACAGCGGTAGCGAGAGCAGCCAGTCATCCTCTGTGCCAAACGGCATTAATGACAGCACCCCCTGCGCACTCGCCAAATGTGCCTGACAGGTATGCACCGCTGCCTTAGGCAACCCGGTTGAACCGGATGTGAGTGTCATTGAACTCAATCGCAGAGGCAGCCAGTCGGCTGCATGCTCGCCAGACAGTTGCAGGATCTGCAGCGGCATCAGCCCCGAAAAGGGGTCATTGCTTTGCAGATCCAGCGCAAAACGCAGCGTTAAATCAGGGATCAACGCATCCAGCAGAGACTTCGGCAGCTGCGGGTTCACCGGTAACACCCGCGCCCCGCACTGCAACAATGCCAGCCAGGCAAGCGCAGACGAAGGGTGATTCCAAGCACGCAGCAGCACGCCGTCGCCCTCTTTCCCCCCCTGAGCGGCAAACCCCGTGGCCAGCGCGTCGACGCGCGTACAGAGCTCGCGCCAGTTCAGCACCTCATCATTGAGGCGTAACGCTGGCGCCTCTGCCCGAACCTGCCGCCAGTGACGCCACGGCCAGTCGGTAAACGCCGTCACCAGGCCCGATATGCTTGTGACATCGGGCATGTCCTGCACGGTCATAGCAGTCGTTCCAGCGCATCCACGTTAATACATGGCAGCACACTGCCGGGCCAGCTGCGAACCTGCTGGCACTGCATCAGGCTCAGCGTGTCCAGACCCGGTATGGTCTGCGGCGTCAGCCAGGCGGCAATCCGCGCCAGTTGGGTTAACCCCAGGCTTGACTCAATAGACGAACTGATTACCGCAGTGAGTCCGAGCGCATGCGCGGCTGCAACCTGCTCGCGAACCTTATCCAGACTACCGGTGAGCGTAGGCTTGATGATCACCGCACTCACGCCTTCTTCCGCCATAAAGGTAAAGTCGGCTTCACGCAGGCTTTCATCCCAGGCAATGGCAATCCCGGTTTCCCGCGCAAAGGCGCGAGAATCTTCCCGGGTTTTGCACGGCTCTTCGAGGAAGGCAATGCGCCCGCGATAATCCGGATTGACGTATTTAGCAAACTGCTGCGCCTTCAGTGGCGTCCAGGCACGGTTAGCATCAAGACGTAAATGCAGATCGGGGATCGCCTCCAGCAGCAGGTTGGCCACCATGCCGTCACGTATAGCTTCATACAGGCCAACTTTGATCTTCGCGACTTTTTCGCCCGGCATGTCCGCCAGTTGCAGCACCAGATCGTCAGGGTCGCCGGTACACAATGGCGCGGCGCGATAATTCGCCGCCTCCGGCAATGTCCCGTCAAGCTCGGCGAGTGCGCAGCTAGCACCAAAAGCCACCGAAGGCAGCTGTGGTAAAGAGGTTTCCCCCTTCAGCCAGCCGTTTACCCAGGCCAACAGAGCCGTTTGCGCCTCTTCCCAGGTTTCCTGGCTGAAGCCCGGCAAGGGGGAGATCTCTCCCCACCCTTCACGCTCGCCGTCACGAAGACATACGTACAGCCCATCACGCGTTTTTAACCGCCTGTCACGCAAAATCACCCCCGCGTCCATGGGGATCTGCCAGCGGTATACCTGCGCGCTACGCATTACGGATTCCGTTTGAATTTGCTGAAGTCAGGCTGACGTTTCTGGTTGAACGCATTACGGCCTTCTTGACCTTCTTCCGTCATGTAGAACAGCATGGTGGCGTTACCGGCCAGCTCCTGCAGCCCCGCCTGACCATCGCAGTCGGCGTTCAGCGCTGCTTTCAGGCAGCGCAGCGCCATTGGGCTGTTTTGCAGCATTTCACGACACCAGCGCACGGTCTCTTTTTCCAGATCCGCCAGCGGAACCACGGTGTTGACCAGGCCCATATCCAGTGCCTGTTTCGCATCGTACTGACGACACAGGAACCAGATTTCACGCGCTTTTTTCTGACCGACGATACGGGCCATATAAGACGCACCCCAACCGCCGTCAAAGGAACCCACTTTCGGGCCTGTCTGACCAAAGATGGCGTTTTCAGCCGCGATAGTCAGGTCACACATCATGTGCAGCACATGGCCGCCACCGATGGAATAACCCGCAACCATCGCCACAACCGGCTTCGGACAGGTACGGATCTGACGCTGGAAGTCCAGCACGTTCAGGTGATGTACACCGGAGTCATCCTGGTATCCGCCGTAGTCGCCGCGTACTTTCTGATCGCCGCCCGCGCAGAACGCTTTGTCGCCTGCGCCGGTCAGGATAATCACGCCGATATTGTCGTCATAGCGCGCATCAGACATCGCCTGAATCATCTCTTTGACGGTTACAGGACGGAAAGCATTGCGTACCTGCGGACGATTGATGGTGATTTTTGCAATACCGTCGGTGGATTTTTCATAGCGAATGTCGGTATAGCCTTCAGAGCAATCGAGCCATTCTACCGGTGCGTAAAGCATTGTTTCATCAGGATAGATCATAAAATGTCCTTTAGTCAGCGACGCAGAATCTGAGCCAGACAGTCTACTACGCCCGCGGGATTGTCCCGATGCGCGTTGTGTCCAGCGTGAGGAATCACATGGTTCGGTACAGACATTTCCGTCGCCAGAGCGCAGAATTTATCGTCACGTTCACCACATAAATAATAAAACGGAAATGTGCGCGTGGTGAGAGGCGCACGTAAATCGGGTTGACCCGCCAGCGAGGTGGCCTCCAGCATAGCGGCAAGCGTAACGCCATTGTTCTGGCTACGCAGGTCAACCAGCACCTGCCGTTGCGCAGGGCTTAGCGAGGCAAAAACCGGTTGTTGGTACCAGTCGTTAAAAACATCACGTAGCGGCTCGTGGCGAAAACGTGCGGCCCAGCGACCGTCGGACAGGCGACGCTGCGCGCGCTCGTCTTCACTTTGCAGCCCCGGATGCCCGCCTTCGACCACCAGGCCGCAAAGCCCTGACATCCCCTGGCAAGCCGCCATCATCGCCACTCGGCCGCCAAGAGAATATCCCACTAGCCAGTAGTTAAGTATGTTGTAACTAAATAAAGTATTACGCAGCAGTTCGCTGACGTCATCAAATCCGCTGACGTGAATATCCGCAGAACCGCCGTGTCCGGGCAAATCAATATACAGCCGTGAACAGTCCGCAAACTGCTCCCCGACCGGCTGCCATTCCCGGCAATCGCCGGAGAAGCCGTGCAGGAAAACCAGCCAGGGGGCATCCGCCTGGTCCTTGTTCGCCTGCGCGTGCAGGATCATAGATGACTCACCTGCGCCAGCAGCTGCTGCAGGGTTTGCGCCCCGTCAGTCTCATTGACCACCAGCTCAATCACCGTGGCGGCCGGAGTACGCCAGGCTCCTGCCAGTGCACGTTCCAGCTGTTCCCAGTTTTCCGGGCGGTGATATTTGAGGTTAAACATCGCTGCCGCATGATCAAAATGGACGTTCTGCGGCATCAGATAGAACCGTTCACGCTCACTTTGCGGTGTCGGCAACAGGGAGAAAATCTGCCCGCCGTTATTGTTCACCACAATCAGGACAAACGGTGCGGAGACCTGGCGCAATAAGGCCAGCGCATTCAGATCATACAGCGCCGATAAGTCGCCGACGATGGCCAGCGTCGATTTCGCGCTGGCTCGCTGTACACCTGCCGCGGTTGACAGTAGACCGTCGATACCGCTGGCCCCGCGATTGCTGTACACCGGATACCCTGCCGGAAGCTGAGACAGTGCGTCAATCAGACGTACCACCAAACTGTTGCCGACAAACAGCTGGCCCTGTTCAGGCAGATACTCGCGAATGCGGTGCGCCAGCTGCGCCTCACCAAACGCCTCGCGACGCGCTGCCACCGTCTGCCACGCCTGTTCCGCGAGGCGTGGAACATCGACGCACCAGGGCTGGCGTTTCTCTGCCGGATGCAGATCCAGCCAGTCGCTAACCTTCGCGACTAACCTGCGTCCACGATGATGAGCGGGATCCAGCCGTCCTTCGATATTGTCGACAATCCAGTATTCTTGCGGGTTACAGGTAGCCTGCCATTGCAACAGACGTTTTCCGGTCAGGCTGCTGCCCAACTGCACCACAATCTGTGCCTGCTGTAATTCGGTCACCGCTTTCGCATTGCCCAACCACAGGTCGGCACACGGCAGCGGCTGTCCGGTTTGCGACAGCACATCGCCAATCAGCGGCCAGCCTAACGTCTGCGCCCACAGCGCGACTTTCTTACCCTCTTCCGCCGTCATACGCCCGGCAATCACCACGCCGCGCTTTTGCCGCCAGAAGAACCAGTCGCGCTGTTTGTCACTTTCCAGCCGACGCGCTTCGCGCAGCCAGGGTTTATCATCCTGCCACCAGTCACCCAGCCGCTGCTGCCACTCAATGCCTGTGTCGTCCATCTCGCCATACAGCGGCTCCGCAAACGGGCAGTTAATGTGTACCGCACCGCTGTGCAGTGAAGCCATGGCATTATCGAGGGTGGAAACCAGCCAACTGGCGGGAATGTCCTGCGTCGGACGCGGTAAAGAGAGCGTTTGCGATGGATGAGAAGCAAACATTCCCGGCTGACGAATCGCCTGATTCGCCCCGCAGTCGATAAGCTCAGGCGGTCTGTCCGCCGTGAGTAAAATCAGTTTTTCACCGGTAAGACCGGCTTCGATAAGCGCCGGATACAAATTCGCTACCGCCGTACCGGAGGTCACAATCACCGCAACCGGCTGCCGGCTGACCTTGGCCAGACCTAAGGCCAGATGCCCCAACCCGCGCTCGTCAAAGTGGGTATGGTGGATAAAGGCAGAATTCTCCGCTGCGGCCAGCGTCAATGGCGTCGAACGAGAGCCAGGCGCAATGCAAACATGCCTGACGCCGTGCCGAGTGAGTGCTTCCAGTATGACCGCCGCCCAGCGTCGGTTAAATGCGCTTACTGACATAAGATTGTCCGGTATCAATATTGCGACACAGTATAAAGAATCGAATAAATGGATTTTTGATATGAGTCGATAATGTGTGACTCATTAGGCTTCCATCTGTAATAAAGTACGTAAACCCGCCGCTTTATTGTCTATTTCCTGCCATTCTTGTTCGGGATCGGAGCCGCGCACAATCCCGGCCCCAGCGTACAGGCGCACCACATTGCCGCTAATTTTCGCCGAACGTAGCGACACGCAAAACTCACTTTGTTGCAGGGAGAGATATCCCGCAGAGCCGGCATACCATTCTCGTTCAAAAGGTTCATTATGCTGGATGAATGCGCGCGCCCGTTCACGCGGAATGCCCGCCACTGCCGCGGTCGGCTGGAGCTGCATCAGGCAAAGCGTATCGTCCGGTTGATTCAGCGCAGTCCAGATACAGCGGCGCAGATGCTGCACTTTGCGCAGTCTGAGCACCTGCGGTGGCAGCACGTCGAGGGTTTGCGTACAGTTTTGCAGTCGCTGACAGATATCTTCCACCACCAGCATATTCTCACGCTGGTTTTTATCGTCCTTCATCAGCCACTCGCCGAGCTGCCAGGCCCGGTGGTCGTCAGGATGATTAGCGACGGTTCCGGCCAGCGCTTCGGTACGCAGCGCCGTGTCACGCCGCCGATACAGACGTTCAGGAGACGATCCCAAAAAAGCGCACTCGGCGGAAAACGCCATAAAGAAATGGTAGCAGTTAAGGTTTAAGCGACGACTGGAGGCCATCACCGACGCGGCGTTCACCGGCTGTGAGAACTGTAAATCGGTTGCCCGCGCCAGCACCACTTTGTCGAGCGCTTCCCCGGCAATGGTTTGGGTCGCCAGTTCAATCAGGCGCGTCCAGCCCGCTTTATCCGGCCAGTGCTGCTCAGCGGTTAAATTCAGGCGCAGTGCGGGAAGCGGCTTCACGTTGGCAAGCGTTGAAAGGAAGGCGCGCGCGTGCACGGCATCGTCTTGCAGCGACACGTCGCTATACAGGTGTAACCGTAAGGTTGCCACGCCTGCGCAACGCCGCCATTCCAGGCGAGGTAGCAGTAAATTGCCGCGCTGGGGTTCAAACGCATTCAGGCCCCAGATGCGCAGTTCAGGATGGTCTTCATGCTGGTGTAAAAACTGCTGAGCGACGGCCAGAGAGGAAAACGTTGCCACGGCACCCAGCACGGCGGCTTCTTCATCACCGTTACGCTGTTGCCAATAAAACTGCGGCCAGACGGGTTGACTGGCCAGCCAGCCCAAAGCGTCGAAAGCATCATTCAGAGGGAAAGGGATGTCGTAAATACGAATGCCAGGTGCTGCCGGTATCTCTTGCGTCAAAAGGCGCATCAGATTTTCCAGCGCAGTAGTAATTGAATGCACGCAGACCTCTCCCTGTTAAAAACCTCTCATTATACGGGGTACTGACGAGAAAAAGCAGTACCCCCGTTTAGGGAGTACTGACAAATGCGATGAAGGTGTCGAATTTATCGCCGTGCTAACAATAAACCCATCACTAAACCGACCGTTGCACCCACGCCGATCCCGCGCCACGGTTTATCATGCACATAGTCATCTGCCCGGCAAACGGCCTTTTTCGCGCGATAATAATAGCTGTCCGAAGCGTGGCTGACGCGATTTCTCACCTCTTCTAACGCCTGTTCGGCTTTCGCTTTTAACTCCAGGTACTTCTGGTCGGCAGGATCGCCCGACGAGCGCAGCACTTCTTCCAGCGTTTCGCTGAGTAATTCCAGGTCATCATCAATACGTGATTCATAAGAATGAAAAGACATTATTTTCTCCCTTTCTATTTACGTACCCGCTAACTATAGACGACCTGAGCTGTTTACGCTTGATGTCCCTCACGCGCCATGCCGATGTGCGGAATACCATCTTCATCATAGATATCCGTCACCGGAACGAAACCAAAGCGCGCGTAGAAAGGTTGCAGATGCGCCTGCGCGCCCAGATACAACGCCTTGTGCGGCCAGTGCTGAGCACAGGATGCCAGCGTCTGCGTCATCAGCTGCTGCCCCAGTTTTTCCCCGCGTAACGCAGCGCTGACAATCACCCGACCGATAACCACCGGTTCGAGATCGTCGTCGCTTTTCAGAATCCTCGCATACGCCACCAGCCGATCATTATGCCATCCCAGAAGGTGTCGGTTTTCACCCGTCAAGTCATCGCCGTCCACATCCTGATACGGACACTGTTGCTCAACAACAAACACCGCACAGCGCAGCTGAAGAATGGCATACAGTTGCTGGACGGTCAGTTCTGTATGGTGGAGATCTTGCCAGTGAATCATTGTCTGCCCCTTGGTTGTGATAACCTGAACACCCTGCCTTATTGATGGCGAAAAGTGTAATACTAAGATGGAATTAATTTTTTTAGGCACGTCTGCGGGAGTCCCCACGCGCTCCCGCAATGTAACGGCAATATTACTCAATCTGCAACACCCTACTCAGGCGGGATTGTGGCTTTTCGATTGCGGCGAAGGAACGCAGCACCAGATGCTGACCACGCCATTCAATCCGGGAAAACTCGATCGTATTTTTATCAGCCATTTGCACGGCGATCACCTTTTTGGCCTGCCGGGACTGCTGTGCAGCCGCTCGATGGCCGGAAACGTCCAGCCGTTGACGCTGTACGGGCCAAAAGGGTTACGTGAATTTACCGAGACTGCATTACGCCTGAGCGGCTCCTGGACCGATTATCCGCTGGAGATTGTGGAAATTACCGCCGGAGAAATTCTCGACGACGGTCTGCGTAAAGTAACGGCTTTCGCGCTGGCGCATCCGCTCGAATGCTACGGTTTTCGCGTTGAAGAACATGACAAACCCGGTGCGCTTGACGCCAGCGCGCTGAAGGCAGCGGGCGTTAAGCCAGGGCCGTGGTTCCAGGATCTCAAAGCCGGTAAAACCGTCGTGCTGGAAGATGGTCGTTCCCTTAACGGTGCTGATTTTCTCGCCCCGGCGATTCCGGGCAAATCCGTGGCGATATTTGGCGATACCGCGCCGTGCGCCTCCGCCCTCGAACTGGCAAAAAGGGTGGATGTGATGGTACATGAAACCACGCTGGACGCCTCGATGGAAGAAAAGGCCAACAGTCGGGGACACAGCTCCACCCGCCAGGCTGCGATGCTGGCACGGGAGGCAGGTGTGGGCCGATTGATTATGACTCACGTCAGCTCGCGTTATGATGAAAAAGGCTGCCAACGTTTGCTCGAAGAGTGCCGGGCGCTGTTTGCGGACACCGAACTGGCGCACGATTTCGCCGTTTTCACGGTTTAACGCTCTATTTTTCCGCCTCAGTGCCGATAACAGTGAAAAGGCTGGCGTTCACACTGAGGACAGGATGAATAATATTCAGAAAGACATTGATGACAGGACAAACCTAACCCTGTCTAACCGCTTTGAACTGCTGCTGTTTCGCCTCGGCACATCGCTGGATGAGCAGAAATCAGAGCTGTTTGGCATCAACGTATTTAAGCTGCGCGAAATTGTCCCCATGCCCGCATTTACGCGTCCGGCGGGCATGAAAGCCCCGTTGCTGGGCATGGTGAACATTCGCGATCAGGTGATCCCGGTGATCGACCTGCCCGCCGTTGCCGGATGCAAGCCTGAGACCGGACTGAACATCCTGCTGATCACCGAATACGCCCGTAGCGTACAGGCGTTTGCGGTAGAGTCAGTGGAAAACATTATGCGCCTGGACTGGCAGCAGGTGCATACCGCCGAGAAAGCCGTCAACGGTCGCTATATCACCAGCATCGCCTGTCTGGATGATAACAAAGAAACAAACAACCTGGCGCTGGTACTCGACGTCGAACAGATCCTGTATGACATTGTGCCGTCAAACCACGATCTGCGCGCCACCCACCTGGAGACCAGTAAATTCAATATCACCCCAGGTGCCGTGGCGATTGTGGCAGAAGACTCCAAGGTCGCCCGGGCGATGCTGGAAAAAGGGCTTAACGCCATGAACATTCCGCACCAGATGCATGTCACCGGCAAAGACGCGTGGGAAAAAATTCAGCAGCTGTCCCTGGAAGCACAGGCGGAAGGCAAGTCCATCAGCGAGAAAATTGCGCTGGTGCTTACCGATCTGGAAATGCCGGAGATGGACGGCTTTACGCTGACCCGCAAGATTAAGACCGATGAACGCCTGAAGAAGATCCCGGTCGTCATCCACTCGTCCCTTTCCGGCAGCGCCAATGAAGATCAGGTGCGCAGAGTGAAGGCCGATGGCTACGTGGCGAAATTCGAGATCAACGAGCTGTCTTCCGTAATCCAGGAAGTGATGGAGCGCGCGGCGAAAGACATTAATGGGCCACTGGTGAGCCGCCAGATTTCAGCCTGACTGAACTCAGCACATAAAAAAACCCGCCGCGGCGGGTTTTTTCGTTTTAGCGTATCGCTTACATCAGCGGCGTCGCTAACTGCACGATGCTGATCAGCGGTTGCGGGTAGATACCCAGCACCAGCACCAACAGCGCAGAGATCAGCACCACGATGCCGCCCGCGCTGTACTGCCAGTTAGACGGTGCATCACGGTTCAACTGCTGCGGTGCGCTCAGGTACAGGCTCACGGCAACGCGCAGGTAATAGTACAAACCAATCGCGGAACCGACCACCACGGCGGCAACCAGCCACCACAGGTTAGCCTGCACACCGACGGCCAGCACGTAGAACTTACCGATAAAGCCCAGCGTCATCGGGATACCCGCCAGAGACAGCATCATCACCGTCATCACAGCCGCGAGGATCGGACGATGCCAGAACAGACCGCGGTAGGAGAACAGTGAATCCGCATCCGGACCACGATACGGGCTGGACATCAGGCTGACCACACCGAACGCGCCGAGGCTGCTGAACAGATAACCAGCCAGGTACACGCCTACTGCTTCCATCGACATCTCGCCACTTTGCAGGGCAATCAGCGCCACCAGCAGGTAACCAAGGTGAGAGATAGACGAATAACCAAGCAGACGCTTGATGTTGGTCTGGCTCAGCGCCATCAGGTTACCGAAGATGATAGAGGCAAAGGCAATCACGCCCAGCACAATACGTACTGCTTCGCTGTCGCCAACCGGCGCGTACAGGAACAGACGCATCACCACGCCGAAGATAGCGATTTTGCTCGCCGTCGCCAGGAAGGTGGACACCGGAGCCGGAGCACCCTGGTAGACGTCTGGCGTCCACAGGTGGAACGGCACCAGAGAGAGCTTAAAGCCCAGACCGACGATCATCATCCCGAAGCCTGCCAGCAGCAGCGGTTCGTTCAGCATACCGTCGCCGAGGCTCTTACCGAGTGCCACGAACGACAGGTTGCCGGACTGCGCGTACACCAGCGCCATACCAAACAGCAGGAATGAAGACGCTGCGGCAGACAGAATGGTGTATTTGATACTGGCTTCCAGCGAGCGTTTCTGACGAAACGCATAGCCCACCAGACCAAACAGCGGCAGAGAGATCAGTTCGATACCGAGGAACAGCGCCGCCAGATGGTTAGCGTTAGCCAGCAGAATACCGCCCAGCGCGGCAATCAGCACCAGCAGGTAGAACTCTTCCCGGTTGTCGTCATAGCCTTCCAGCCATGGGTAGGCAAAGGTACAGGTAGCAAGGCTCGCCAGCAGGACCATCCCGGTGTAGAGCATCGCGAAACCGTCAACCCGCATCAGCGGGGTGACGTCCATGGCGCCTGCCTGGCCAACAAACCAGAGCGAAACCAGCGCGGCGTTAAGCCCAATGACCGACAGCGTGGCATTGAGGAAGTGATTGCGTCGCCACGCAATGGAGAGCATCACAACCACCACCGTCAAGCCGACGATCAGCAGCGGTAGCAGCGCAATCAGGTGTTGTGGAGTTATTGTCATGGCGATTTACGGCCTTGTAGTAGTAACGGAATTAACAAACCACTGCTGGATGTTGCTCATCGCAGAATGCGAGGTATCCAGAATCGGCTGCGGATAGAAGCCAAGCAGTACCAGAAGCACGACCAGCAACAGGATGATAAACAGCTCACGCAGCGACATCCCTGGCAGTTCAACACTGGCAATCTGGCTTTTCGCTTTACCAAAGTAAGCGCGATGCAGCATCGCCAGCGAGTAAACAGAGGCAAACACCAGACCGAAGGTCGAGATCACGGTAATGACCGGAACCACCTGGTAGCTGCCGAACAGAATCATAAATTCGCCAACGAAGTTACCGGTTCCCGGCATACCCAGCGTACAGACCGCGAAGAACATCGACAGCGCAGGCAACCATTTCATTTTGCCCCACAGGCCGCCCATCATACGCATATCACGCGTGTGCAGACGTTCGTACAGCTGACCACACAGAATGAACAGGCCGGCCGCAGACAGACCGTGCGCAATCATCTGGATAACCGCACCCTGGTACGCCAGCTGGCTACCGGTGTAGATAGCAATCAACACGAAGCCCATGTGCGAGACGGAGGTGTAGGCAATCAGACGCTTGATATCGTACTGATTAAAGGCCATCCACGCGCCGTAGAAAATACCGATAACACCCAGCCACATAGCGATAGGTGCGAACTCCGCAGACGCGTTCGGGAACAGCGGCAGGGAGAAGCGCAGCAGACCGTAGGCCGCGGTTTTCAGCAAAATCCCCGCCAGGTCAACGGAACCTGCGGTCGGTGCCTGGGAGTGCGCATCCGGCAACCAGCCGTGCAGCGGAACCACCGGCATTTTCACCGCAAAGGCGATGAAGAAGCCCAGCATCAGCAGATATTCCACGCCGTGGGACATCGGTGTGTTCAGCAGTTCTTCATAGTTGAAGGTCCAGACGCCGGTGGCTTTGTAGTGCACAAATACCAGCGCCAGGATGGCAATCAACATCACCAGACCACTCGCCTGGGTATATATGAAGAACTTGGTGGCCGCCGTGATACGCGTTTTACCGTCGGACGCTTTATGCCCCCACAGCGCGATCAGGAAGTACATCGGCACCAGCATCATTTCCCAGAAGAAGAAGAACAGGAACATGTCGATGGCCAGGAACACGCCGATCACGCCGCCGAGGATCCACATCAGGTTCAGGTGGAAGAAGCCCTGGTACTTTTCAATTTCATTCCAGGAACACAGTACCGCCAGAACACCGAGCAGACCGGTCAGCACCACCATCAGCAGCGACAGACCGTCGATAGCTAAATGAATAGAGATGCCAAAGCGCGGGATCCACGGCATGACGAACTCAGACTGCCACTGCGGAATACCAGCGGATTGCGTCAGTGAATAACCGCCCTGCAACCACAATTGTAGGCCAAGCGCCAGCGTCAGTCCCATGGTAATCAGCGCGATCCAGCGCGGTACCTTCACGCCAAAGCGTTCGGTCTGCCAGCACAGGAAACCACCGATAAAGGGGATTAATATCAACCAAGGTAATAACATAGCTAAGTATGTCCCTTATATTTATTCCTGCTCAGGCTATCTCACTCGTCAGCCCAAATCCCGGCAGTGCTCGCAATCCTCACGTACTTCAGTACGCTCCGGTTGCTCTGCGCTGGCGGTATTCGGTCTGACTTCGCCGATGACGCCTGTACTTCAGGAACAGATTTTCAACGAATTCTAAAAATTATTTTTGGGTTTGTAGGCCGGATAAGCGCAGCGCCATCCGGCAGTCGTTCATCCGGCCAACAAACTCAACGCAGTACCATCAGCAGTGCCAGCACGACAACCGCACCGATGCTCATTGACGCGACATACCAGCGCAGATACCCGTTCTCACTGAGCAGCAGACCTTTGCCTGCAAAGCGGGAGAGGATCGCTGGAATGTTCATCATTGCGTTCATCGGGTCGCGTTTCAGCAGCCAGGCAACGCCAAGGAACGGCTTGACGAACACTTTGTCGTACAGCCAGTCAAAGCCCCAGGCGTTATACCACCAGGTGCCCAGCAGACGGCCCGGCGCACTGTTGGCAATCGAGGTCACAAGCGTACGTTTACCCAGCCACAGCCATGCTGCAATCAGGATCCCCGCAATCGCGACGATGCCAGAGGTAATTTCCAGCGTCATCACGCTACCATGCGGCAGCTCGGTGGTTGCCGGAAGCACGCCATGCAACGGAGGCACAATCAGCGCGCCAACGAAGGTGGACAGGATCATCAGCACAATCAGCGGCAGATGGTGGGTAATCCCCTTCCCTGCGTGCGCGTGAATTTGTTCTTTACCGTGGAACACGATGAAAATCATACGGAAGGTGTACAGAGAGGTCATAAACGCACCGACCAGACCTGCCACCATCAGATTGATATGACCGTTCGCCATCGCACCGGCCAGAATCTCATCCTTACTGAAGAAGCCTGCGGTAATCAGCGGCAGAGCCGACAACGCCGCGCCGCCAACCAGGAAGCTGAGATAAACCAGTGGGATTGACTTACGCAAGCCGCCCATTTTGAAGATGTTCTGTTCGTGGTGGCAGGCCAGGATCACCGAACCCGATGCCAGGAACAACAGCGCTTTAAAGAAGGCGTGCGTCATCAGGTGGAAAATCGCCGCATCCCAGGCCTGAACGCCAAGCGCCAGGAACATGTAGCCAATCTGGCTCATGGTGGAATACGCGAGAACGCGTTTGATGTCGGTTTGTACCAGTGCGGCGAAGCCTGCCAGAACCAGCGTGATCGCCCCGATAATCCCCACCAGGTGCAGAATTTCCGGCGTCAGCAGGAACAGGCCGTGGGTACGCGCAATCAGGTAGACACCAGCAGTAACCATCGTTGCGGCGTGGATCAGCGCGGAGACAGGCGTCGGGCCAGCCATCGCATCAGCAAGCCAGGTCTGCAACGGCAACTGCGCCGATTTACCGACCGCACCGCCCAGCAGCATCAGGGTTGCCCACATCAGCATGTCATTGCCCGCGGCAAAGTGCGCCGGTGCCAGTTCAACCATTTCGCGGAAGTTCAGCGTGCCCAGCTCGTTGTAGAGAATGAACAGCGCGAACGCCAGAAATACGTCGCCGACACGGGTTACCACGAAGGCTTTCATTGCCGCTGCGCCATTCTTCGGATCGGTATAGTAGAAACCGATCAGCAGATAGGAGCACAGGCCCACGCCTTCCCAGCCGAGGTACATCAGCAGCAGGTTATCCGCCAGTACCAGAATCACCATGCTGGCGATAAACAGGTTGGTATAGGCGAAGAAACGGGAGTACCCCTCTTCCCCGCGCATGTACCAGGAAGCGAACATGTGAATCAGGAAACCAACGCCGGTTACTACTGAGAGCATGGTCAGCGACAAGCCGTCCAGCACCAGATTAAAACCGATGTTAAAGTCGCCAACAGACATCCACGTCCACAGCGGAACGCTAAATGCCTGTTTACCGTTAGCGAAGAAATCGACGCCAATAAATGCAGTGACCAGCGCCGCCAGGCCAATCGACCCGACGCCCACGGTAGCGGACAGATTTTCTGACCAACGACCACGAGAGAACGCCAGTAATACAAAGCCAAGAAATGGCAGAATAATGGTTAAGGCAAGCATGTTCATCCACGCATCTCACTTACTGAATCGATGTTCAGGTTCTGGCGGCGGCGATGAAGTTGCAGCAACAGCGCAAGTCCAATGCTCGCTTCCGCAGCCGCAAGGCTGATGGCGAGAATGTACATCACCTGACCATCGGTCTGGCCCCAGTAGCTTCCGGCGACCACAAAGGCCAGCGCAGAGGCGTTAATCATGATTTCCAGCCCAATCAGCATAAACAGCAGATTGCGGCGGATAACCAGACCGGTTAAGCCCAGTACGAATAAGACAGCCGCGAGGATCAGTCCATGTTGTAAGGGGATCATGCGTGCTCCTCCGTTTTTCTTTTCGCGCGGTCATCCGTGCGGTTGCTCAGCACTTCGCCAGAACGCTCTTCGCGACCGACGTGGAAGGCCACAACCAGACCCGCCAGCAGCAGCATTGACGCCAGCTCAACCGCCAGGACATAAGGTCCGAACAGCGAGATGCCGACCGCTTTCGCGCTAATTGGCGTCCCGTCGATGCCCTGATCGTTAACGCCAAGAATCGCGTAGACAATCACCGCCAGCATGATGGCCGACAGAATCGCCGGACCAATCCACACCTGCGGCCTCAGCCACTGACGTTCCTGTTCGATTTCAGCACCGCCCAGGTTGAGCATCATGACCACGAACACGAACAGCACCATAATGGCGCCCGCGTACACGATAATTTCCAGCGCACCGGCAAAGTAAGCGCCCAGCGAGAAAAACACCCCAGAAATCGCCAGCAGCGAAATAATCAGGTACAGCAGTGCGTGTACCGGATTGGTGTGAGTGATGACCCGCAAGGTTGCGAGAATGGCTATCAGGCCACAGATATAAAAAGCGAACTCCATTGCCCCTCTCCTTACGGTAACAGGCTCTTGACGTCGATAGGCTTGGCTTCGTTCTCTGCTTCGCCCTTATCTTTGCCGTCGATTGCCATACCTGCCATCCGGTAGAAGTTATATTCCGGATATTTACCCGGACCGGAGATCAGCAGATCCTCTTTCTCGTAAACCAGATCCTGGCGCTTATACTCACCCAGTTCGAAATCTGGAGTAAGCTGAATAGCCGTTGTCGGACAGGCTTCTTCGCACATACCGCAGAAAATGCAGCGTGAGAAGTTGATGCGGAAAAACTCCGGATACCAGCGACCATCTTTAGTCTCTGCTTTTTGCAGAGAGATACAGCCGACCGGACAGGCTACCGCACACAGGTTACAGGCAACGCAGCGCTCTTCGCCGTCCGGGTCGCGTGTCAGTACGATACGACCACGAAAACGGGGCGGTAGATAGACCGGCTCTTCCGGGTACATCTGCGTTTCGCGTTTGGCGAACGCATGCAGGCCGATCATCCAGATACTACGAAGCTGGGTGCCTGCGCCTACAAGTAATTCTTTTAAGGTCATGGTCTTTGTGTCCCTTATTGCGCCTGCCACAGAATGACAGCCGCCGTTACCAGCAAATTGACGAGCGTCAGCGGCAGACAAACTTTCCAGCCGAAGGACATTACCTGGTCATAACGAGGACGCGGTAACGACGCACGAATCAAAATGAACATCATCATAAAGAACGCGGTTTTCAGCGCGAACCAGACGAATGGCGGTAAGAACGGGCCATGCCAGCCACCGAAGAACAGGGTAACCATCAGCGCAGAAATGGTGACGATACCGATGTACTCCCCCACGAAGAACAGGCCGAATTTCATCCCGGAATATTCAATGTGGTAACCATCGGCCAGTTCCTGCTCGGCTTCCGGCTGGTCAAACGGGTGACGGTGACAGACCGCGACGCCCGCGATAGCAAAGGTGACAAAACCAAAGAATTGCGGAATAACGTTCCAGATATCAGCCTGGTTATTGACGATGTCGGTCATGTTAAATGAACCGGCCTGCGCCACCACGCCCATCAGGGAAAGTCCGAGGAACACTTCATAGCTCAGGGTCTGCGCAGACGCACGCATTGCGCCGAGCAGCGAGTATTTGTTGTTGCTCGACCAACCGGCAAACAGCACCGCGTACACCGCCAGACCGGCCATCATCAGGAAGAACAAGATCCCGATGTTAAGGTCAGCGACCACCCAGTTCGGGCTGACCGGCACAATGGCGAAGGCCAGCAGCAGCGAAGTGAAGGCGATCATCGGTGCCAGCGTAAAGATGACGCGATCCGAGAATTTCGGGATCCAGTCTTCTTTAAAGAACATCTTGATCATGTCCGCGACCAGCTGGAGCGAACCGCCCCAGCCTACACGGTTCGGTCCATAACGGTTCTGGAACAGACCCAGCAGACGACGTTCGCCAAAGCTCATGAATGCCCCGCAGGTGACCACCACCAGCAGGATCACCACCGCTTTGAGAATGCTCAGCAGGATCTCAATCAGATCGGGTGTAATCCAACTCATTGTTGTGCCTCCTGCAGATCCTCAAGACGCGCACCAGCCAGAACCGGCGCGATACCCGGCATACCCATCGGCAAACCAACCTGCCCCACCGTCAACCCTTCTGCGATTTCAACCGGTAATGTGACCGTGTTGCCATCGTAGCTAAAGGAAACGCGCGTACCCGCATTGACGCCCAACTTCTCGGCATCAGCCGGGTTGAGTTTAATGTACGGCTGCGGCATGCGGGTCTGGATAACCGGCGCGCGCTGGGACATTTCGTCGCTACCAAACAGATGATAGTACGGCGCGATACGCCATTGACCATCCTGCGCCTGGAAGCTCGCCGGAACGGTAGTGAAGTAGTCCAGACCGCCTTCGGAGGCTTCAATCAGACGCACGCCCGGATCGCCATGGCGCAGTTTGCCGCCCACTTCATCCTGGAACTTGTTCCACGCTTGTGGTGAGTTCCAGCCTGGTGCCCAGGCAAACGGAATTTGTGAACGCGGCGCAGACGGCTGGTTGTTCCCTTCCATCGAGAAGGCAAACATAGTGTCTTTGTCCTGCGGTTGACGCGGTTCATGCACGCTAATGTTGGCACGCATGGCGGTACGACCACTGTAACGATGCGGCTCACGTGCCAGTTTCTGCCCACGAATACGGAAGCTCGCGTCCGGCGCGGCATCTTTAATGCCAGCCAACTGCGGCAACGCGGCTACGGCGGCGTCGATGACGTGATCGAGCTGCGTCCAGTCCACTTCACGGCTCTGCACGGTGCTGTGCAGCGAGTGCAGCCAGCGCCAGCTTTCCAGCATCACAATGTTGCTGTCGTAGTAGCTTGGGTCATATACCTGGAAGAAACGCTGTGCGCGGCCTTCGTTATTGATAACCGTACCGTCGCTTTCGGCAAAACTTGCTGCAGAAAGGACCAGATGGGCATTGTCCATAATCGCGGTACGCTGATGGTCAACGACCAGTACCAGCGGTGCTTTCGCCAGCGCAGCGTTAACGCGAGCGGCAGACGCATGGCGATGCAGGTCATTTTCCAGTACCACCACGGCGTCAGCACGACCTGTTTCCAGTTCGGTCAGCGCATCATCAAGTGAACCGCCGCCAATCATGCCGAGGCCCATACTGTTAACAGAGCGGGCAATCATAGTGATGCCGACGTCTGCGCCACGACCTTTCAGCGCCTTCGCCACGTTAGCAGCAGCCTGAATCACTTCAGCGCTACCGGCGTTGGTACCGGAGATAATCAGCGGTTTCTTCGCGCCAGCCAGGGCCTGAACGATGACGTCGATTTTGTTCTGCAGGTCACGGTCAATACCGTCAACGGCCGGAGCGGTGTTATCCAGCGCGTGGGCAATGGCGAAACCTAAACGCGCCTGATCTTCAACCGGCGCACGGTAGGTCCATGCTGCGATATCATCCAGACGGGTGTTATCCACGTTGGTCACGAACAGCGGATGCTTGGCACGTTGGCCGATGTTAAGGATCGCGGCAATCTGCCAGTCAGCCACTTTCTGCGCTGCTGCCATTTCGCGTGCTTTACCTTTCACCGCCTGACGTACAGCCAGCGCAACGCGTGCGCCGGTCTGGGTAACATCTTCGCCCAGCACCAGAACCGCATCGTAAGATTCAATCTCGCGCAGTGCCGGGGTATGAATACCGCCGTCACGCAGCACGCTCAGCGCCAGTTGCAGACGTTCCAGTTCGCCTTGAGCGATACCGGTATAGAAGTTTTCCGCACCCACCAGTTCACGCAACGCAAAGTTGCTTTCAACGCTGGCGCGCGGGGAGCCGATGCCGATCACTTTCTTCGACTGACGCAGAATGTCAGCCGCGCCCTGCATCGCCTGCTCGGCGTTGAGGGTGATCAGATCGTCGCCACGACGCTGAACCGGCTGACGCGGACGGTCTTTCAGGTTCACGTAACCATAGCCAAAACGACCACGGTCGCAGAGGAAGTAGTGGTTAACGGTACCGTTATAACGGTTTTCGATACGACGCAGTTCACCGTAACGCTCACCCGGGCTGGTGTTACAGCCAATGGAACACTGCTGGCAGATGCTTGGCGCAAACTGCATGTCCCATTTACGGTTATAACGCTCGGAGTGCGTTTTATCGGTGAACACGCCGGTCGGGCAGATTTCTACCAGGTTACCGGAGAATTCGCTTTCCAGCACGCCGTCTTCCGGGCGACCGAAGTAGACGTTGTCATGTGCGCCATAGACGCCCAGATCCGCGCCGTCAGCGTAATCTTTGTAGTAGCGAACGCAGCGATAGCAGGCGATGCAGCGGTTCATTTCGTGAGAGATGAACGGCCCCAGGTCCTGGTTGCGGTGGGTACGCTTGGTAAAGCGGTAGCGACGGAAGCTATGACCCGTCATCACGGTCATATCCTGAAGGTGGCAGTTACCGCCCTCTTCGCAGACCGGACAGTCATGCGGGTGGTTAGTCATCAACCATTCCACCACGCTTTCACGGAACTGTTTCGCTTCTTCGTCATCGATAGAAATAAAGGTGCCTTCGGTGGCCGGTGTCATACAAGACATCACCAGGCGACCACGCGTATCTTCCGCGTTTTGATATTGCTTCACCGCACACTGGCGGCAAGCACCGACGCTTCCCAGCGCCGGGTGCCAGCAAAAGTACGGAATATCAAGGCCGAGGGACAGACAAGCTTCTAGCAGGTTGTCCGCGCCGTTGACCTCATATTCTTTGCCGTCTACATGAATCGTAGCCATAGTCAGCATGCTTCCAGTTGGCTTAGTCAGTGACCAAGCGTTAATCGAATTTCTTTTCCGCTTTATCCTTCAAGCTGCCTCGGCGTTGGCTTCTCTCGTTCACCCCAGTCACTTACTTTAGTAAGCTCAGGGATTCTCTCGGTTGCCGCCTTGACGCATCTTGAATGCTTTCGCGTAAAACGTTTACCAGCGCTCTTTCAACAGGTTCGGCTGAATACCACCAATCGCATGGGTATTGCTGAAGGTCTGCTTGATGCCAGCTTCGAATTCTTCGCGGAAATATTTAATGGCGCTCTGCAGCGGTTCGACCGCACCCGGTGCGTGTGCACAGAAGGTTTTACCCGGACCGAGGAAACGACACAATTGCTCAAGTGTCTCGATATCCCCAGGCTGGCCTTCGCCACGCTCCAGCGCACGTAGAATTTTTACGCTCCACGGCAAACCATCACGGCACGGCGTACACCAGCCGCAGGACTCGCGGGCAAAGAACTCTTCGAGGTTACGCACCAGCGGCACCATGCCAATCTCGTGATCGACCGCCATCGCCAGCGCCGTACCCAGACGGCTACCCGCTTTACCGATGCTTTCGAACTCCATCGGCAGGTCAAGGTGCGCTTCGGTCAGGAAGTCAGTCCCAGCACCGCCCGGCTGCCAGGCTTTGAACTTCAGGCCATCACGCATGCCGCCCGCGTAATCTTCGAGGATTTCACGCGCGGTGGTCCCAAACGGCAGTTCCCACAGTCCCGGATTCTTCACACGACCGGAGAAGCCCATCAGCTTGGTGCCTGCGTCTTTGCTCTTCGAAATATTCTGGTACCACTCCACGCCGTTGGCGAGGATAGCCGGTACGTTACACAGAGTTTCGACGTTGTTCACGCAGGTCGGCTTACCCCATGCGCCAGAGCTTGCCGGGAACGGCGGCTTGGATCGCGGGTTAGCACGACGACCTTCGAGGGAGTTGATCAGGGCGGTTTCTTCACCGCAGATGTAGCGCCCTGCCCCGGTGTGCACAAACAGTTCGAAGTCGAAACCGGTGCCCATGATATTTTTGCCAAGCAGACCCGCTTCGGTCGCTTCAGCAATGGCGCGACGCAGATTCACCGCCGCTTCAATGTATTCACCGCGCAGGAAGATGTAACCGCGGTACGCTTTCAGCGCAAACGCGGAGATCAGCATGCCTTCCACCAGCAGGTGTGGCAGCTGTTCCATCAACAGACGGTCTTTATAGGTGCCCGGCTCCATTTCATCGGCGTTACACAGCAGGTAACGGATGTTCATGGATTCGTCTTTCGGCATCAGGCTCCACTTCAGACCCGTGGAAAAGCCTGCGCCGCCGCGCCCTTTCAGGCCAGCGTCTTTCACCTGATTAACGATTTCGTCCGGTGACAGCCCGGTCAGGGCCTTACGCGCACCTTCGTAACCGTTTTTGCTACGGTATTCATCCAGCCATATTGGCTGGTTGTCATCGCGCAGACGCCAGGTCAGCGGATGCGTTTCGGGAGTACGGATAATATCTTTCATTTATACCGCTCCAGCAGTTCGGGAATGCCTTCCGGAGTCAGGTGAGCATGCGTGTCTTCATCGATCATCATGTTCGGCCCCTTGTCGCAGTTCCCCAGGCAACAGGTCGGCAGCAACGTAAAGCGACCGTCAAAGGTCGTCTGCCCCGGCTTGATGTTGAGTTTTTTCTCAAGTGCCGCCTGGATCCCTTGATAGCCGTTGATATGGCACACCACGCTGTCGCAGTAGCGGATCACGTGGCGACCGACCGGCTGGCGGAAGATCTGGCTGTAAAACGTGGCAACACCTTCAACGTCGCTTGCCGGGATACCCAGCACATCAGCGATCGCATAGATCGCCCCATCCGGCACCCAGCCACGCTGTTTCTGAACGATTTTCAGCGCTTCAATGGACGCCGCACGCGGGTCTTCGTAGTGGTGCTTCTCGTGCTCAATCGCTTCACGCTCAGCCGCACTCAGCTCAAAAGCCTCGGTTTGTGGTTGTTGATTCTCGTGCATAATTAGCGGTCCACATCTGACATAACAAAATCGATACTACCCAGATGGACGATAAGGTCGGACACCAGGCTGCCACGTACCGCTACCGGGATCTGCTGCAAATGCGCATAGCTCGGTGTACGGATACGAGTACGGTAACTCATGGTGCTGCCATCGCTGGTCAGGTAGTAACTGTTGATACCCTTGGTCGCTTCCACCATCTGGAAGGATTCCTGCGCCGGCATAACCGGGCCCCACGACACTTGCAGGAAGTGGGTGATCAGGGTTTCGATATGCTGTAGCGTGCGCTCTTTCGGCGGCGGCGTGGTCAGCGGGTGATCCGCTTTGAACGGGCCTTCCGGCATGTTGTTGAGGCACTGCTCAAGGATGCGCAGGCTCTGGCGCAGCTCTTCAACTTTCAGCATCACGCGGGTGTAGCAGTCGGAAACACCACCGCCCACCGGGATTTCGAAGTCGAAGTTTTCATAGCCAGAGTACGGACGTGACTTACGCACGTCGAAATCAATACCGGTTGCACGCAGCGCAGCACCGGTACAACCCCAGTCCAGCGCTTCTTTCTTACCGTAAGCGGCAACACCCTGCGAACGGCCTTTCAGGATGGTGTTGCGCAGCGCAGCTTTCTCGTAGGAATCCAGACGCTTCGGCATCCAGTCGAGGAAATCACGCAGCAGCTTGTCCCAACCGCGCGGCAGGTCGTGTGCAACGCCACCGATACGGAACCAGGCCGGGTGCATACGGAAACCGGTGATCGCTTCTACCACGTCATAGATTTTCTGACGGTCGGTAAAGGCGAAGAACACGGGGGTCATCGCGCCGACGTCCTGAATGAACGTGGAGATATACAGCAGGTGGCTGTTGATACGGAAAAGTTCGGAAAGCATAACGCGGATCACGTTGACGCGATCCGGTACGGTAATGCCCGCCAGCTTTTCTACCGCCAGCACGTACGGCATTTCGTTCACGCAGCCACCGAGATATTCGATACGGTCGGTGTACGGAATGTAGCTGTGCCAAGACTGACGTTCACCCATCTTTTCGGCGCCACGATGGTGGTAGCCGATGTCAGGCACGCAGTCGACGATCTCTTCGCCGTCAAGCTGAAGAACAATACGGAATGCACCGTGAGAAGACGGGTGGTTCGGACCGAGGTTGAGGAACATAAAGTCCTCGTTTTCGGTACCACGCTGCATGCCCCAGTCTTCAGGTTTGAAGGTCAGTGACTCCATTTCCAGATCCTGCTTGGCTTTGGTCAGCTCAAACGGATCGAATTCGGTCGCACGCGCCGGGTAATCTTTACGCAGCGGATGGCCTTCCCAGGTATGCGGCATCAGAAGACGCGTCAGGTGCGGGTGGCCTTCGATATCAATACCAAACATTTCCCAGGTTTCACGCTCATACCAGTTGGCGTTCGGGAACAGTTTGGTGAACGTCGGCACGCGCAGATCGTTTTCAGACAATGCCACCTTGAGCATGATATCGCGATTGCGTTCAATGGAGATCAGGTGATAGAAAACGGAAAAATCCGCGGCAGGTAACCCTTCGCGGTGCGTACGCAGACGTTCATCCATGCCGTGTAAGTCAAACAGCATGACGTAAGGTTTCGGCAATCTCTTTAAGAAATCACCCACTTCCAGGAGTTGTTCACGCTTGACCCAAACAACGGGTACCCCGGTGCGAGTCGCCTGAACGGTAAAGGCATCCGGCCCAAAACGGTTGCGCAGTTCGCCAATGACCGGGTCATCGAGATGATCCCGTGTTTGCCAGGCAGCGTCTTGCGCGGTTAAGTCGGTCATATTGTTCACCATTGCAAATGGTTCGTGGTGACTGTTAAGCCTGGCTTCGCGCTATTTGAATAGTGATATGCGAAGGTAATCCCCAGGCCGACAGGCGCAGATTAAATCTCGTCCGGTGTGCGAAGATTCGTTACAGCAATACGTTCGCCGCGCTTACGCTCGCGCTCTGACTGCATATTGGCGCGATAAACGCCCTGATCGCCAACCACCCATGAGAGCGGACGACGTTCTTTGCCAATGGAGTCTTGCAGCAGCATCAGTGCCTGCATGTAGGCTTCCGGACGCGGCGGGCATCCCGGGATGTACACATCAACCGGAATAAACTTATCAACGCCCTGCACAACGGAGTAAATATCGTACATACCGCCGGAGTTGGCACATGCGCCCATGGAAATAACCCATTTTGGTTCCAGCATCTGATCGTAGAGGCGCTGAATAACCGGGGCCATTTTGGTAAAGCAGGTGCCGGCCACGACCATCAGGTCGGCCTGACGCGGAGAGGCACGCAGAACTTCTGCGCCAAAACGGGCCACGTCATGCACGGCGGTGAACGAGGTCACCATCTCAACGTAGCAGCAGGAAAGGCCAAAGTTGTATGGCCAAATTGAGTTTTTACGGCCCCAGTTAACCATGTCATGCAGTTTGCCCATGAACACGTTTTTGTTAACTTCTTGTTCCAGGGGGTCGGTTACGATCTCCTGTTTTTGCAGGGGGTAACGGTCGTTCTCACCGTTAGGATCTATGCGGGTGAGCGTATAATCCATCTTAATGCCTCGCGGTTAGCGTTGACGATTAGCGATACTGTTCGTTTCCGGGTTCATACGCTCGCGGCGTGAACGCGCGGGCGTCCAGTCCAGCGCGCCAATACGCACCAGATAAACCAGACCTGCCAGTAACACAAAAATAAAAATTGCAGCTTCCACAAAGCCAATCCAGCCGCTTTCACGGATAGATGTTGACCATGCAAAAAGATACAGCGCTTCAACGTCGAAGATAACGAAGAACATGGCTACCAGGTAAAACTTGGCAGACAGGCGCAAGCGGGCGGTGCCGACCGAGTCGATACCTGATTCAAACGGCACGTTTTTAGATCTCGCGCGCGCGCGACCCCCTAAAAACCAGCCGCCGACGAGCATCAGGCAGCACAGGCCAATGGCAACAATAAGAAAGATAGCGAATGCCCAGTGATGAGCGATGATTTCAGTGGATGTTGACATACTCATTGCTTACTCATCAAAAGTAGCGCCAAATTCTCTGCTCTTTACGGCAGATGAACGCCACATCGATTCATGGGGAGGAATAAAAAAAACCTTACAATCACTGTAGAAAACCATTTATACAGCCAATTGATGGGGTTTTTTACTCCTTTCTATAACCTTTTGTCAACTTTAACAAAAGTTTCCTCACATTATTTTACACCAATTCAGTATCATTAACATAAAGTGCTATTTAGACTCATTTCAATCCTGTCATTAGCCAATTTTAATGTTGTTGAATCGTGTCCGTAGTGAAGTAAAAAAGATAATACACCTCTATTTTGACAGGAATTCGTGCAGATGCCTCCCCCTAAATGTGAGTATTTTCTTGATCTGTGACACGCTTTTGTTAATCCATCATAAAAAACAGCAACAATTTCTCTAGTTTTTTAACATGAAAATAATAGGCCCTTCTTTTGTTTATTTTTCGCTCAATTCAATCGAAAATCTTTTACCTACTGATTTTATTCACTTTTCATTTACAAACAGGCCATAGACTGCCTGTTTTGTATAAAAAAAGAGCCACTGGAAGTTATTTCATCTTTAGTGGCTCTTTTTTGCACTTACATTTTAAAACGATTATTTGTGACGCATTACTCAAAGTCACCTTCAACGATCAGCGAATCATCTCCCCCTTCAGGGGTAAACTGATTGTATTGCCATGGGTTTTGGTACGTTTGCATCGACTTAAAGATAACCTGAGCTAACTCGTTTTGCGTGCTGGTATCGCAGCACAGCAGGTATTCGGTTTCTGGCAACGGTGGCAAACCATCCACCGCACCTAACACGCGCAAGTCCGGACTCATCATTTCTACCGGACGGGCCGTGACGCCCAATCCTGCTTTTACTGCAGCGCGAACCGCAGGCAATGTTGACGCCACATAGGCCAAACGCCACGGGATCTGAGCAGCATTTAGCGTAGACAGCACGATATCGCGAAACGGGCTGGGATCGTCCAGCAGGACCAGCGGCACCGGTTCCCCTTTTTGCAGGATGTATTCAGCCGCACAATACCAGTGCGTCGGAGAGGTACGCAGATTCAGGCACTCGAAATCCCCAGGGCGGTTGGTGGTCACCACCAAATCCACTTCCTGTGACTTCAGCATATCCACCATAAAGGCGTTACGCTTGACCCTCACATCCAGCGCAAGCTTCGGATAAACCGAACTGATGCGGTTGAGCAAAAACGGCAGTATCGTATCGGCGGATTCATCAGAGGCGCCAATAGTTAACACGCCCTGAAGATTATTGAACATTAATGATGAGCAAGCCTCATCATTGAAGCGCAGAATTTTTCTGGCGTAACCCAACAGCTGGATACCGTGTTCCGTCAGCAGTTTGTTACGTCCATGGCGCGCGAACAACTCTTTCCCGACAAGTTGCTCAAGGCGTTGCATTTGCTGGCTCACCGCAGACTGAGTGCGACATACCGCAGCAGCCGCAGCCGCGAAAGTATTCAGATCGGCAACAGCAACAAACGTTCTCAGCAGATCGAGATCGAGGTTAATTATCGGACGATTTGCATTTATCATAAATTTTCACTTACTCGCGGGTCATTCCGGGTTAATGCTGTGCATTCAGAAACAAAAATTCCATTTGTAATGTGCCTGCCTTGTAGTTTCACTTAGTGTAACTAAGTGAAAATAAGGATGTATTAGATGTAACAACTGAAACAACCCTCTTACTTCGCTATATAATGCGCCGCATGGCTCATCAGAATATAGCAAAGAGAAAGCGCCATTTTTTAGCTACAGGCAGATTCTTACTAATGGAAAACATGTAAATTTTGTAAATATGAAAAAATAGTTTATGGACGTCAATTTACACATTAAAATATAATTTTTCAGTATGTTATGGACAGCGTGCCAGCATTAGAATTATCAAAGAACATACGCAACACACCATTTCATGGGACTTATCTTAACCCAAAACCACTATATTTATAAGTGTTATCGTGAATAATCTGATGCGCAAAGGTGTTATGTCAGGCTAGCCGTTTTCGTATTATTAACGCATTCAATAAGCGCTGTTTAAATATTAAATAATAATTAATTAAAATTTCCACCATTCATTAATTATGCTTAACAATAGATTCACACTGTAGCGCTGACCGATCATGCCGATAACAGGCAGTGGAGATAAGTGTTCCGTATTTCCGAATTCTTCTTTTCACCCCAGAGAATGATTGCTTTCGCGCCCGATACATAACTATTTCTTACCAGATAAACGACCACAACACTGGCATCACATCAAAACAGATAACTACGAAATATACATTATTAAGAATAAAACTCTAAATTATAATGATTTAACAGCCATTAATGGTTGATTATAACTGCGTAGTTCATCAAAATCTTCTGCTAAAGACCCTTCAAAATGCACCGTTGGAAGAGTACATTGTTCTGTGCTGACTTCCACGGCAGGGAGTGGCATTCACAGCTAAAAGGTCAAGATTCATGTCCCCTATTGAAAAATCCAGCAAATTAGAAAATGTCTGTTATGACATTCGTGGCCCGGTTCTGAAAGAAGCAAAGCGTCTGGAAGAAGAAGGCAATAAGGTTCTGAAACTAAACATCGGCAACCCAGCGCCATTCGGGTTTGAAGCACCGGATGAAATTCTGGTTGATGTGATCCGTAATTTGCCTACCGCGCAAGGGTATTGTGACTCAAAAGGCCTTTATTCCGCCCGCAAAGCCATCATGCAGCATTATCAGGCACGTGGGATGCGCGATGTTACCGTGGAAGACATTTATATCGGCAACGGTGTTTCCGAATTGATCGTGCAGGCGATGCAGGCATTGCTGAACAGCGGGGACGAAATGCTGGTACCTGCGCCTGACTATCCGCTGTGGACGGCGGCGGTATCGCTTTCCAGCGGTAAGGCTGTGCACTACCTGTGTGATGAATCCTCTGACTGGTTCCCGGACCTCGACGATATTCGCGCCAAAATTACTCCTCGCACGCGTGGGATTGTTATTATCAACCCCAACAACCCTACCGGCGCAGTCTATTCTAAAGAGCTTCTGCTGGAGATTGTTGAAATTGCACGTCAGCATAATCTCATTATCTTTGCTGACGAGATTTACGACAAAATTCTTTATGATGACGCAGAGCACCATTCTATTGCCCCGCTGGCACCGGACCTGCTAACCATCACCTTCAACGGCCTGTCAAAAACGTACCGTGTTGCGGGTTTCCGTCAGGGCTGGATGGTACTGAACGGACCGAAGAAACACGCGAAAGGGTATATTGAAGGTCTGGAAATGCTAGCGTCTATGCGTTTATGCGCCAACGTTCCAGCACAGCATGCTATTCAAACCGCACTGGGCGGATACCAAAGCATTAGCGAATTCATCATGCCTGGCGGACGTCTGTATGAACAGCGCAACCGTGCCTGGGAATTACTCAACGACATTCCCGGCGTTTCTTGCGTGAAACCGCGCGGCGCACTGTACATGTTCCCGAAAATTGACGCCAAACGCTTCAATATTCATGACGACCAGAAAATGGTGCTCGACTTCCTGTTACAGGAAAAAGTGCTGCTGGTGCAGGGCACAGCCTTCAACTGGCCGTGGCCGGATCACTTCCGTATCGTGACGCTGCCGCGTATTGACGATATCGAAATGTCGCTAAGCAAATTTGAGCGCTTCCTGTCTGGCTATCACCAACTGTAAGTCGAAAATCAGCAACCGGAATACTCTAAATAATTCGAGTTGCAGGAAGGCGGCTACGCAATGAATCCCCAGAAGCTTACAAAAGTAAGTGACTGGGGTGAATGAGGAAAGCCAACGCGCATGCGACTTGAATTATGACGAGTATTTGCATCTGACAGCCTTCTCTGCGCAAAATGACTCTTAGGTTGCCATCATATAAGGGTCGTTATGAAGCAGAGCCATTTTTTTGCCCACCTCTCCCGTCTGAAACTCATTAACCGCTGGCCGCTGATGCGCAACGTGCGCACCGAAAACGTATCTGAACACAGTCTGCAAGTCGCGATGGTTGCGCATGCGCTGGCGGCAATCAAGAACCGCAAGTTCGGCGGTCAGGTTAACGCGGAACGCATTGCCCTGCTGGCGATGTACCACGATGCCTCCGAAGTGCTGACCGGTGACCTCCCGACCCCGGTGAAATACTTTAACTCGCAAATCGCCCAGGAATATAAAGCCATTGAGAAAATTGCCCAGCAGAAACTGGTCGACATGGTACCCGATGAACTGCGCGATATTTTTGCGCCGTTAATTGATGAACACGCCAGCAGCGAAGAAGAGCGCGCGATTGTTAAACAGGCCGATGCGCTTTGCGCCTATCTGAAGTGCCTTGAGGAACTTTCAGCCGGAAATAATGAGTTTCTGCTTGCGAAAACGCGGCTGGAAAAAACGCTGGAATCGCGTCGCAGTGAAGAGATGGACTATTTTTTAGACGTATTTGTACCGAGTTTCCATCTCTCGCTGGATGAAATTAGCCAGGATTCACCATTGTAAATTTGCGGCGACGTTGCCTTTGTAGGCCGGATAAGACGTTTACGTCGCCATCCGCCTACAAGACCCGCGAAACGACACCAGGGAAGCATTAGAACGGAAACAGCATCGGGATCATCACAATACAGACCACCATGACAATCAGTGTAAACGGCACGCCAATCTTCACGAAGTCGCTGAAGCTGTAGTTACCCGGTCCCAGTACCAGCGTGTTAACCGGTGACGATACCGGCGTCATAAAGGCTGCAGATGCCGCCATCGCAATGACCATCGCAAAAGGATACGGTGAAACGCCCATCGACTTCGCTGCCGCCAGTGCAATCGGCGCCATCAACACCGCCGTCGCGGTATTCGAAATAAATAACCCGATGGTGGCGCACAGTACGAACAGACAGCCCAGCATCATGTACGGCCCGTATCCCCCACCCACGTCCATCAGGCCTTTCACTACCAGATCGACGCCACCGGTTTTTTGCAGGGCCAGCGCAAAAGGCATCATTCCGACAATTAAAATAATGCTCGGCCAGTGAATGGCTTTATACGCACTTTCTGCGTCAATACAGCGGAATTTACCCATCAGCAGGCAGGCGATAATCGCAGCAACCGTATTGGGGATTTCATCGGTCAGCATCAGGGCAACCATCAGGACCAGGCAGAAAATCGCATGCGGTGCCTGGCTGTGCGCCGGAGACGCTTCACTGACCTCAACGGGCATATTCAACACCACAAAATCGCGTCCCTTTTTCCCCAACGCGGTGATCAGTTTCCAGTTACCCACGACCAGAATAATATCGCCCATCAGCAGCGGCTCATTGACGACCGCCCCGGCTAGCGCCGCGCCATCACGCTTTAATCCGACAACGTTAAGTCCATAGCGGGTACGAAATCCAATCTCCCGCACCGTTTTACCGATCAATTCCGATTCCGGGATCAGCGAAATTTCCGCCATACCCACATCCAACGCCTGCTCGGAGAAATATTCGCCGCGCAGCACCATCGGCTCCAACAACTGCTCGCTACAAAATTCGCGCAGGTCGACATCGGCTGAAGACATATCGATCAACAAAACATCACGGGCACGAAACTCAGAAACACCGTTTACGTCAACAATGACACGGCGAAAACGACGCCAGCGCTCAACGCCAATGACGTTCGCCCCGTAGCGTTCACGCAGTTTTAAATCATCCAGACGTTGACCAATCATCGGTGAGCCGGGGCGAATAGCCAGTCGGCGCGCGCGTCCCGTAAGGCGATATTCTTTGATCAAATCGCGAAAAGTCCGGCGCTTCCAGACATCGCCCTGCTGACCGGCATCATCGCCCTTCAGCATAAAGCGCATCAGCAGCATATAAATAATGCCGAGCACCAGCACCACCAGACCCAGCGGCGTCACGCTAAAGAAGCTGAAACCGTTAAGGCCTTCGCGCAAGAGTTCGCTGTTGACGACCAGGTTAGGCGGCGTTGCCACCAGCGTCATCATGCCGCTGATCAATCCGGCAAAGCTGAGCGGCATCATCAAGCGTGAAGGTGAGGTTTGCATGCGCATGGAGACGCTTAAGACAACCGGGATAAAGATAGCGACAACGCCGGTAGAACTCATGAACGCGCCGAGTCCGGCGACGGTTATCATCAGCAGCACCAGCATTTTTACCTCGCTGCTGCCAGCGACCTTCACCAGCCAGGCCCCCATCACGGTCGCCACCCCGGTGCGCACCAGGCCGTCGCCAATAATAAACAGAGCGGCTATCAAAATAACGTTAGGATCGCTGAAACCGGAGAAGGCCTCAGAAATGCTCAGCGTTCCACTCAAAACAAAAGCAATAATGACCAGCAAAGCGACCGCATCCATACGCACTCTGCCCGTCGCAAACAAGACCACGGCAACTGCCAGCAATGAGAGAACCCAGATCAATTCACCGTTCACAACATATCCTTGTTAAATGAGAGGGATGGACCGATTCTGCCATAAAAAAGCCCCAACAATCTGGGGCTAAATCATGTTCAGGTATTTCTTACAACGACCACATTTCCGTTGGGTTGTTTAGTCACGGAAATATGCTCCAGACTGGTCAGCGCAAAATCGACCTCATCCAGACGCGGCGTATCCGCCGGCGCGTTCACAGCGATGACATGACACCCTGCCGCCAGACCAGAGAGCACCCCGGCTGGCGCATCCTCAACAACGGCACATTCACGCGGCGCAAGACCCAGCAGTTGCGCGCCTAACAGATAGGCGTCAGGCTCTGGCTTACCTCTTTTTACCCGCTCGGCAGTAACAAACACTTCCGGAGCAGGCAGACCCGCAACACGATGGCGCGCCCGCGCCACCGGCATGGATCCCGACGTGACGATCGCCCAGGGGATCCCGGCTTTATTGAGGTGATTGAGTAAATCCACCGCCCCTGGCAGCGCGGTGATGCCGGCGGTCTCCGTTGCCTCTATTTGCTCCAGGCGCGTAAATTCCGCGGCAATCTCCGCCTCTGATTTGCCCACCATAAAGTGTCGCAAGGAGGTAATCGCCTGCTTACCGTGAATAAAGCCCAGCACCTCATCGTGGTCAAGCCCAAAACGATCGGCCCAGTTGCACCATGCACGTTCTACAGCAGGTAAGGAATCGACCAGCGTACCATCCAGATCAAACAGAAAGCCTTTGCACTGCACGCTCGCCCCCTCAGGCATTAATGATTTGGTTAATTTCATTCGCGCTCAGGTGGTACTGACGCGGGCAAGAATGCCAGACACTCAACATACGCTGATATTTTTCCCACATCGGCGTCTGGGCGTTAAAACCATGCGTCCCGGCATCAAAGTGGGTATAACGCCCTTCCACATTGACCATAAAACGCACGTATCCGAGGAAGCGCGCTTCCGTTGCGGCATCAAAGCCCAAAAATGTGACGCGGCGCTCATCAATGGACTGGGCGTCTTTAAGGTTAGTCCATGAAACATGTAATGCGTGATACATCTCCATGATATCGATAATGGTGCGGCAGGTTTCTTCTGTCAGCTCACCAAACTCACGATCTAGCTCGCGCATCTGCAAGCCATAACCGCGTTCAATAATCGTCTGTAAACGACGATAACGCTCGGCGTTGGTTGGATCGAGCATAGTCATCATTTTGTACTGGTTAGATAAAATGAGACGTTGAGCGTTGGTCATTTCCATTTGGGACTCCTGTATCACTACTGCTGCGATGAAAAAAAAGAAGGCATCTTATGCCTTCTTTTATATGCGTAATCAGGGGTCAATTACAAATCATCGAGAAAAGTTTTATCCAGTTGTTTGAAGGCGCGCTTAAGCGTGTCAGCTAGCGCTTGATAATCAGGCTTCCCTTCCACCGGAGCTAGTGCCTGGCCGGCCTCTTGTAATTTACCCCGGACTTCATAGAACCAGTTGAGAATCGAGGGCGGCAACGGCGTAACGGAACGTTTACCTAACCACCACATGCCCTGCATTGGCAGGCTGAGCGCAAACAGCGCGGTCGCTACGGCCGGTCCCAGTTGCCCACCCAGCGCGATTTGCCAGCACAGGGTAAAGACGGCAATCGGCGGCATAAAACGGGTCGCGTAACGCGTCATGCGGATTACGCGATTCTCAACAAATACGGGTGCCAGGCGCTTTTCCATCGGCCACGTCTTAGCGTAGTGCTGCCCCCGGCGAAACAAACTGAAAAAATTTACGGAGCGATTATCCGGTGTCGACATGGCGGTTACCTCAACTTCACATATAAAATTTAAAAAATTTGTGCAAAACAACAACTGCAAGGGACATCGTTCAAAACATTTTGTCTTCGATACCCACAATCAGGTATCCTGTGTCGGCCTGTAAGGCCTTTAGTCCAAAATCATTGAGTCGTCAAATTGGCATACAGTATGCCATTGGCTGAAAAATACGCAAAATGACATAGACTCAAAGGTATTTATTCCATCATGCCCAAAAAGACAACGGCGCATGATGTTAATCATAAACGTCGGTGTCATCATGCGCTACGCTCTTTGACTCCATGACGTTTTTTTAGCCACGTATCCATAAATAGGTACTTCCATGTCGAGTAAGTTAGTACTGGTTCTGAACTGCGGTAGCTCCTCACTGAAATTTGCCATCATCGATGCAGTAAACGGTGAAGAATACCTTTCTGGTTTAGCCGAATGTTTCCATCTCCCAGAAGCACGTATCAAGTGGAAAATGGACGGCGGTAAACAAGAAGCGGCTTTAGGTGCAGGCGCCGCTCACAGTGAAGCGCTGAACTTCATCGTTAACACTATTCTGGCACAAAAACCGGAATTGTCCGCGCAATTGACTGCGATTGGTCACCGTATCGTACACGGCGGCGAGAAGTATACCAGCTCCGTGGTTATCGATGATTCCGTTATTCAGGGCATCAAAGATTCTGCCTCTTTCGCACCGCTGCACAACCCGGCTCACCTGATCGGTATTGCAGAAGCGCTGAAATCTTTCCCTAATCTGAAAGACAAAAACGTGGCCGTGTTTGACACCGCGTTCCATCAGACTATGCCGGAAGAATCTTACCTCTACGCTCTGCCGTACAGCCTGTACAGAGAGCACGGTGTTCGTCGCTATGGCGCACACGGCACCAGCCACTTCTTCGTCACTCAAGAAGCGGCAAAAATGCTGAACAAACCGGTTGATGAACTGAACATCATCACTTGCCACCTAGGCAACGGTGGTTCTGTGTCTGCTATCCGTAACGGTAAATGTGTTGATACCTCCATGGGTCTGACCCCGCTGGAAGGTCTGGTGATGGGTACGCGTTCCGGTGACATCGACCCGGCGATTATCTTCCACCTGCACGACACCCTGGGCATGAGCGTTGACCAAATCAACAAAATGCTGACCAAAGAGTCTGGCCTGCTGGGCCTGACCGAAGTCACCAGCGACTGCCGCTATGTTGAAGACAACTACGAGACCAAAGAAGACGCTAAACGTGCAATGGACGTTTACTGTCACCGTCTGGCGAAATACATCGGTTCTTACACTGCACTGATGGACGGTCGTCTGGACGCCGTCGTCTTCACCGGTGGTATCGGTGAAAACGCCGCGATGGTTCGTGAACTGTCCCTGGGCAAACTGGGCGTTCTGGGCTTTGACGTTGACCACGAACGTAACCTGGCCGCACGTTTCGGCAAATCTGGTTTCATCAACAAAGAAGGTACCCGTCCTGCGGTGGTTATCCCAACCAACGAAGAACTGGTTATCGCGCAAGACGCGAGCCGTCTGACTGCCTGATTTCACACCGCCAGCCTAGCTGGCGGTGCTGTTTTGTAACCCGTCGAAATCGACGGTAACGAAAGAGGATAAACCGTGTCCCGTATTATTATGCTGATCCCTACCGGAACCAGCGTCGGTCTGACCAGCGTCAGCCTTGGCGTGATCCGTGCAATGGAACGTAAAGGCGTAAGTCTGAGCGTCTTTAAGCCGATCGCTCAACCGCGTGCCGGTGGCGATGCGCCAGACCAGACTACTGCGATTGTCCGTGCGAACTCGTCTCTGCCAGCCGCTGAGCCGCTGAAGATGAGCCACGTTGAGTCTCTGCTCTCCAGCAATCAGAAAGATGTGCTGATGGAAGAGATCATCGCAAACTATCACGCGAACACCAAGAATGCTGAAGTGGTGCTGGTTGAAGGCCTGGTCCCAACCCGTAAGCACCAGTTCGCTCAGTCTCTGAACTACGAAATTGCGAAAACGCTGAATGCGGAAATCGTCTTCGTAATGTCTCAGGGCACTGACACCCCGGAACAGCTGAACGAGCGTATTGAACTGACTCGCAGCAGCTTCGGCGGCGCTAAAAATACCAACATCACCGGCGTTATCGTTAACAAACTGAACGCACCGGTTGATGAGCAGGGCCGTACTCGCCCGGATCTGTCCGAAATTTTTGACGACTCCTCCAAAGCGAAAGTGGTTAAAGTTGACCCGGCTAAACTGCAAGAATCCAGCCCGCTGCCGGTTCTGGGCGCGGTGCCGTGGAGCTTTGATCTGATCGCCACTCGTGCAATCGATATGGCGCGTCACCTGAACGCCACCATCGTTAACGAAGGCGATATCAATACCCGTCGCGTGAAGTCTGTGACTTTCTGTGCACGCAGCATTCCGCACATGCTCGAGCATTTCCGTGCCGGTTCTCTGCTGGTGACCTCTGCCGATCGTCCTGACGTGCTGGTTGCAGCATGCCTTGCGGCAATGAACGGCGTAGAAATCGGTGCTCTGCTGCTGACTGGCGGTTACGAAATGGACGCGCGCATTACAAAACTGTGCGAACGTGCATTCGAAACCGGTCTGCCGGTATTCATGGTAAACACCAACACCTGGCAGACCTCCCTGAGCCTGCAGAGCTTCAACCTGGAAGTCCCGGTTGACGATCACGAGCGCATCGAGAAAGTTCAGGAATACGTTGCTAACTACATCAACGCTGACTGGGTTGAATCCCTGACTGCGACCTCTGAGCGCAGCCGTCGTCTGTCTCCGCCAGCGTTCCGCTACCAGCTGACCGAGCTGGCGCGTAAAGCAGGCAAACGCGTAGTTCTGCCAGAAGGCGACGAACCGCGTACTGTTAAAGCGGCAGCTATCTGTGCTGAACGTGGTATCGCGACCTGCGTACTGCTGGGTAACCCGGATGAAATCACCCGTGTTGCAGCGTCTCAGGGCGTTGAACTGGGCGCAGGCGTAGAAATCGTTGACCCGGATGTGGTTCGCGAGAGCTACGTGGCCCGCCTGGTCGAACTGCGTAAAAACAAAGGTATGACTGAAACCGTTGCCCGCGAACAGCTGGAAGACAACGTGGTTCTCGGTACCCTGATGCTGGAGCAGGACGACGTTGACGGCCTGGTTTCCGGTGCTGTTCACACCACCGCAAACACCATTCGCCCACCGCTGCAGCTGATCAAAACTGCACCGGGCAGCTCTCTGGTGTCTTCTGTGTTCTTCATGCTGCTGCCGGATCAGGTTTACGTTTACGGCGACTGCGCGATCAACCCGGATCCGACTGCAGAACAGCTGGCAGAAATCGCCATCCAGTCCGCAGACTCCGCAACGGCCTTCGGTATTGAACCTCGCGTAGCGATGCTCTCCTACTCTACCGGCACCTCTGGTGCAGGTAGCGACGTTGAGAAAGTCCGCGAAGCAACACGTCTGGCTCAGGAAAAACGTCCAGACCTGATGATCGACGGTCCGCTGCAGTACGACGCCGCTGTTATGGCTGACGTTGCGAAATCTAAAGCGCCGAACTCTCCGGTTGCAGGTCGCGCTACCGTGTTCATCTTCCCGGATCTGAACACCGGTAACACCACCTACAAAGCGGTACAGCGTTCTGCCGACCTGATCTCCATCGGGCCGATGCTGCAGGGTATGCGCAAGCCGGTGAACGATCTGTCTCGTGGCGCGCTGGTAGACGATATCGTCTACACCATCGCACTGACCGCGATCCAGTCTTCCCAGCAACAGCAGTAATTTGCTGCGTGTGTCGGATAGTGGCGCTAAGCGCCTTATCCGGCCTACACATCATGCTCATAAAAGCCAGAACTAGCTGATATTTCTGGCTTTTTTATCTCCACAATAACAGTCGCAAATTCTGAAAATTTTGCTTAGCTGCGCTGCATCAATGAATAACTATTCTTCTCTTCTCATACTTAGTCTCTTTGCTTTGCAACAGGGATAGTCTGTCATGTCTGCAGTTACAGAATCACAATCCGCGAAAAAATGGGCTATGCCCGATACGCTGGTGATTATTTTTTTCGTCGCTATTTTAACCAGCCTGGCCACCTGGGTTGTTCCCGTCGGCATGTTCGACAGTCAAGAAGTGCAGTACCAGGTTGATGGGCAAACCAAAACCCGTAAAGTGGTCGATCCCCACTCTTTTCGCATTCTGACCAACGATGCCGGCGAAGAGCAGTATCACCGGGTGAAATTTTTCACCACCGGCGATGAAAGTCCCGGGCTGATGAATTTTCCGTTCGAAGGGTTAACCTCCGGCTCTAAATTCGGTACTGCCGTTGGCATCATTATGTTTATGCTGGTGATCGGCGGCGCGTTTGGCATTGTTATGCGCACCGGAACCATTGATAACGGCATCCTGGCGCTCATCCGCCATACCCGGGGTAACGAGGTCTTGTTCATCCCGGTGCTGTTTATCCTCTTCTCATTGGGTGGCGCGGTCTTTGGTATGGGAGAAGAGGCGGTCGCCTTTGCCATTATCATCGCTCCACTCATGGTGCGCTTAGGTTACGACAGTATTACCACCGTGCTGGTGACCTACATTGCCACCCAAATCGGCTTTGCCAGTTCATGGATGAACCCGTTCTGTGTGGTTGTCGCACAGGGCATTGCAGGCGTCCCGGTACTCTCCGGCTCTGGTTTACGTATCGTGGTGTGGGTCGTTGCCACAATGATTGGCCTGACTTTTACGCTGGCCTACGCAACACGCATCAAGAAAAACCCCCTGCTATCCCGCGTTCATGAATCAGACCGTTTTTTCCGCGAACAGCAGGACGAGGTGGTAGAGCGACGCTTCACGCTGGGTGACTGGCTGGTACTGATCGTCCTCACTGCGGTAATGATCTGGGTTGTCTGGGGCGTTATCGTCAACGCATGGTTCATTCCTGAAATCGCCAGCCAGTTTTTCACTATGGGTCTGGTGATTGGCATTATCGGCGTTGTCTTCCGGCTCAACGGAATGACGGTTAACATCATGGCTTCTTCATTCACTGAGGGGGCACGCATGATGATTGCCCCGGCCCTGCTGGTCGGTTTTGCCAAGGGGATATTACTGCTGGTTGGTAATGGTGAGGCAGGCGATGCGAGTGTGCTGAATACCCTGCTGCACAGCATTGCCAACGGCATTAGCGGCCTGGACAATGCCATTGCGGCGTGGTTTATGCTGCTGTTCCAGGCGGTATTTAATTTCTTCGTCACTTCCGGTTCGGGTCAGGCAGCGCTCACTATGCCACTGTTAGCGCCTCTGGGCGATCTGGTCGGCGTAAACCGTCAGGTGACCGTGCTGGCCTTCCAGTTTGGTGACGGATTCAGCCACATTATCTATCCAACATCAGCATCATTAATGGCGACGTTAGGCGTTTGCCGGGTGGACTTCCGTAACTGGCTGAAGGTAGGTGCCACACTGCTGGGCCTGCTGTTTATTATGTCCAGCGTGGTGGTGATTGGTGCGCAGATAATGGAGTATCACTAATTCACAACGCCGGTTGGCGATGTCAAAGCGTGTCACCCGGCCTACCCGATTGCATTACTGGGTAGGCTGGATAAGCGGTGTTTACTCCGCCTCTTCCTGTTTTTCGGCTTTCGCCCCTTCATTCTTGGCGTTGCGGGTCATCCACAGCGCCAGCGCTTTCAGCGAGTCCGGTGTGAACTCATCACAGCGCGCGGTAATTTCTTCCGGCGTTAGCCAGCAGACTTCGCTAATTTCTTCTTCCTGCAGCGCGAACGGCCCGTGGGATACGCAGCTAAACAGCCCTCCCCATACGCGACAGTGTTGGTCCTCAAAATAAAACTGACCGTGTTCAGCAAACGGTACGCCTGCAATGCCCAACTCTTCTTCCGCTTCACGGCGGGCAGATTCAAGCATTTGCTCATCAGCCTGAACAACACCACCCGCGGTAGCATCCAGCATGCCGGGCAAAAAATCTTTTGTCTCGGTACGACGCTGAACCAGAATTTTGCCCATACCATCATGCACGACGATATACGTTGCGCGATGACGTAAGCGCTGCGCCCGCATTTGTTCACGGCTGGACTGTGCGATGACTTCATTGTCTTCATTCACAATATCCACCCATTCCGTACTTGCCAAACGATGCTGTTCCACCATCAGGAAACCTTCTTTTTTCTAGCGCTCTTACGGCGCGTTTACGTTTGTGGGGTAACTTACGGATTAATCTCGATCTGCGCAATGATACTTTGATCATTGAGTGCCATTACGCTGAGAACATTATCATCCAGAATCCCGTAACTTGCCGTAAAACCCCCTTTCGGAATACTGACCGAGCCGGGGTTAAAGTGGTAAATATCACCACGCTTCTCGGCAACCGGCAGATGCGTATGCCCATAAATCAGCACATCACCCGCATTCAGCGCCGGGAGGTTTTCCGGGCCATAAAGATGCCCATGCGTCAAAAAGAGCCGCTGATTATCCATCAGAACCTGCTGCCATGGCGCAGTTATTGGAAAATCCAGGAGCATCTGATCCACTTCGCTATCGCAATTACCGCGTACCGCAATAATACGTGACGCCAGCGCGTTCAAGCGGTCAGCAACCTGCGCAGGTGCATAACCTTGTGGCAGCGCATTACGCGGTCCGTGGTTTAAAATATCACCCAATATCACCAGCCATCGCGCCCCGCTTTGGGCAAACAGTTCAAGTACGCGCTCCGTGGCTGGCAACGACCCATGAATGTCCGATGCGAACATCAGCTTCATCACTCACTCCTCGTCATATAATACCGTTTAATGATACTGGATTATCGCTCGATTATCAGCAGGAACGCTTCGCTGAAAGCGCGATAAAACGTTGTACCGAAGCCCGCTGCCACTGGAAGGTGGCGTAGTCTGCTAACGCCTGTGGAACGTCATCTCCGTTTAGCACCAGACGATTAAGCATTAGCGCTAAATCACAATCTGCGATACACCATTCGCCAAATAAATTTTGTTTCCCATGAGCAAGCAAACTTCCCGCCGTGGCGAACAATTTTTCTGCGCTGGCTTTACCCGCTTCACTCAACGGCGCTTTCTTCACCCCAGCAAACACAACGTCCGTGGAACGTTCTTCACGAATAGGCATCAGGTCGCTGCGGATCCACGCCTGAACCTGGCGGGCACGCGCGCGTTTTTGCACATCATGCGGATAGATGCGTTCCCACTGCGGCGGCGAGAAGGTCTCTTCCAGGAACTCGGCAATCGCCGATGATTCGCTCAATTCAAAACCGTCAATCTCAAGAACCGGGACGCGACGCGTCAGCGCATATCCTTGCCAGGTGGGTTGTAAATGCTCGCCCGCACTGAGATCAACGGTTTTCAGCGTAAAAGGCAGCCCTTTCTCCTGTAGCGCAACGTAAACGGACAACACATAGGGGGAGAAAAAGTTGGCATCTGACCACAGCGTAATTGCAGGTTTGCTCATAATGACCTCGGGATTGGATTGGCTAGCTTTCAAAATATAGAGTCTTTCTCACCCTGTCACTTGATGAAAACTCACGCACGCCAACAGGCTCTATACTTGTCATGACCCGGTTCATCACTCAACGGACGCTGAAAATGATCGACCTCTACTACACACCAACGCCCAACGGTCACAAAATCACGCTGTTTCTCGAAGAGGCGCAGTTGAAATACCGTCTGATTCCTGTCGATATCAGCAAAGGGAATCAATTTCATCCGGATTTTCTGCAGATCTCGCCGAACAATAAAATCCCGGCCATTATCGATAACGCCCCGGAGGACGGCGGTAAGCCGCTCAGCCTGTTTGAATCGGGTGAAATTTTGCTGTATCTGGCGGAGAAGAGCGGCAAGCTACTCAGCGGTGAATTACGCGAACGCCACACCACGTTGCAGTGGCTGTTCTGGCAGGTGAGCGGTCTGGGTCCCATGTTGGGCCAGAATCATCATTTTAATCATTTTGCGCCCCAAACCATCCCTTACGCCATTGAGCGCTATCATGTTGAAACTCAGCGTCTGTACAACGTGATGAACAAACGTCTGGAAATGTCCCCCTGGTTAGGTGGCGATCACTACAGCATTGCGGATATTGCTTGCTGGCCGTGGATTCATGCTCATCAGCGTCAGCGTATCGACCTCGATACCTATCCGGCGGTTAATAACTGGTACGAACGCATTCGTACCCGTCCCGCCACGGAACGTGCGCTGCAGCACGCACCGAGTGAGAACCGGTAACGCAATTCGATTCTCGTGTATCATTACGAGGTTCATACATGGAGGAAACCTGCAATGTCACAACCTGACGCAATTATTCGTATAAAAAACCTTCGTCTGCGCACGTTTATTGGCATCAAAGAAGAGGAGATCCTGAACCGTCAGGATATCGTCATTAACATCGCCATCCACTACCCGGCAGACAAAGCCCGCGCCAGCGAAGATATCAACGATGCGTTGAATTATCGCACCATTACCAAGAGCATTATTTCGCACGTAGAGAGTAACCGCTTCTCATTGTTAGAAAAATTAACCCAAGATGTGCTCGATATCGCACGCGAACATCACTGGGTCACTTATGCTGAAGTAGAGATCGATAAACTTCACGCATTGCGTTACGCCGACTCCGTGTCCATGACGCTGAGCTGGCAGCGCTAATCGTTATCCGGGAGGCAATATGCAGATTCTGATTACCGGTGGTACTGGCCTGATTGGACGCCATCTGATCCCCCGCTTGCTGGAATTGGGGCATCAGATAAGCGTTGTAACACGTACCCCTGATAAGGCCCGTCAGATTCTGGACTCCCGGGTTACGCTGTGGAAAGGGCTGGAGGACAGGCCCAACCTCAATGGCATCGACGCGATTGTTAACCTTGCCGGAGAGCCCATCGCCGATAAGCGCTGGACGGCTGAGCAAAAGGAGCGTTTGTGCCAAAGTCGCTGGGGTATCACCCAGAAACTGGTCGATTTAATCAACGCCAGCGATACGCCACCGACGGCGTTGATCTCAGGTTCGGCTGCCGGATACTACGGTGACTTAGGTGAAGTCGTCGTCACGGAAGAAGAACCGCCGCACAATGAATTTACCCATAAGCTCTGCGCCCGGTGGGAGCAAATTGCCTGCGGCGCGCAAAGCGATAACACGCGCGTATGCCTGCTGCGTACCGGTGTCGTACTGGCACCTGCGGGCGGTATCCTCGGAAAAATGGTTCCGCCGTTTCGCCTTGGTCTGGGCGGCCCCATCGGTAACGGACGTCAGTATCTGGCCTGGATCCATATTGATGATATGGTCAATGCGATCATCTGGCTGCTGGATAACGATTTGCGTGGCCCATTCAATATGGTCTCGCCGTACCCGGTGCGTAATGAGCAATTTGCCCATGCGCTGGGCCATGCGCTGAATCGCCCTGCTGTCTTACGCGTTCCCGCAACCGCAATGCGCTTGCTGATGGGGGAATCCTCGGTGCTGGTTCTCGGCGGTCAGCGCGCATTACCTAAGCGGCTGGAAGCGTCTGGTTTTGCGTTTCGCTGGTATGATTTAGAGGAAGCACTGGCCGACGTCATTCGATAAGCGCGAAGACTGTTCACTGTCGCCATTACGGTGGTAAGGTTATAAGCCTGACTTCTGTAATGGCGAATTTATGGCGATAATTACCACCCCGCGACTTATCCTCTCCCCGTTTCAACCGACTGACTGGCCGTTTTTCCTGCGACTACGCGAAAACCCGGACATCATGCGCTTTATGGGCACTATCTCCCCGATAAAAGAAACACGCCTGCTGTTCGCCCGGCGCCTTAATGCACCCCATACGTTTGTCATCCGCCAACATCATGACACGACTCCGCTCGGTGATATTGGTTTGCAGATTAGTCATCACTTTCCGCAAGAGGCTGATATTGGCTATTGCATTATTTCACGCGCTCAGGGAAAAGGGATTGCCAGTGAAGCGGTACGCGCGGTGTGCGACTATGCCTTTGAACACGCTGGCGTAATGGCGATAAACGCATGGGTGCTGGCGGACAACAAAGGCTCGGTACGCATACTGGAAAAGACCGGTTTTGTGCGCACACAGGTGCTCGAGCAAGCCTATGAAGTGAATGGTGTGCATTATGACGACTGGGGTTATCGTCTGGAGTGCGGGAAGCCGAAGGCCCGGTAAGCAACAAAAACGCCACCGGGCAATCGAGCGCTTATTTCAGCGATCCTTTAAGGAACTGCTGTAAACGTGGACTTTGCGGATTACCGAAGACCTGCTCCGGATCGCCTTCTTCTTCAATTTTCCCCTGATGCAGGAAAATCACGTGCGTGGAGACATGACGGGCAAACCCCATTTCGTGGGTGACGACCACCATGGTTTTCCCCTCTTCGGCCAGCTGTTGCATGATACGCAATACTTCCCCCACCAGCTCTGGGTCAAGCGCTGACGTCGGTTCATCAAACAGCAGAACCTCCGGCTCCATAGCCAGCGCGCGCGCAATGGAGACACGCTGCTGCTGACCACCGGACAGGTGCACCGGATACTTACCCTGAGCGCGTTCATCAATACCCACTTTAGCCAGATATTTCACCGCACGCTCGCGGGCTTCCTGCTTGTTCAGCCCTAATACCTGAATCGGCGCTTCCATGACGTTTTCCAGCACCGTCATGTGGCTCCACAGGTTAAAGTGTTGAAAGACCATGGTCAGGCGCGTACGCAGCAGGCGCAGCTGATTTTTGTCCGCCACCTTAAGCTGACCGTCTTTGTCACGGACCAGGCCAATGTTCTGACCGCTGACCACAATCGACCCAGCGCTCGGTTTTTCAAGAAAGTTAATACAGCGCAGGAACGTACTTTTGCCAGAGCCTGACGAGCCGATAATACTGATCACATCACCCGCATTGGCCTGCAGCGATACCCCTTTCAGCACTTCATGTTCGCCGTAGTGTTTGTGTAAATCGATAACGTTTAATTTATTCTCAGACATCATGTTCTCAGTGCGTCGAAGGTTTTACATGCTGCAACCAGCGTTTTTCCGCTTTACGGAACAGACTGATCAGGACATACGAAATCATCAAATACAGCACGGCGGCAATACCGAAGGCGGTAAACGGCTGGTAGGTCGCCGAGTTGATATCGCGGGCAATTTTCAACAAATCCGGTACCGTGGCCGTAAAGGCCAGCGCCGTTGAGTGCAGCATTAAAATAACCTCATTGCTGTACGCAGGCAGCGCAATACGCAATGCGGAGGGCAAAATAATGCAGCGATACATCTTGAATGAAGAAAAACCGTAAGCGCGCGCGGCTTCAATCTCACCATGAGGCACCGAACGAATCGCCCCGGCAAAGATCTCGGTGGTATAGGCGCAGGTATTCAGCGTTAATGCCAGCACGGTGCAATTCAGCCCGCTGCGGAAAAACGCGTTGAGAAGGTCCGTCCCTTTGACAATTTCCAGCGTGTACATCCCGGAATAAAACACCAGTAGCTGAACGTAAAGCGGCGTGCCACGGAAAATATAGGTAAATAGCCAAATGGGGAACTGGATAAACTTATTGCTGGATACGCGACCAATCGCCAAAAACAGCGCCAGAATGCCGCCCATCACTACGGATGAAATCAGCAACCACAGGGTGATCGCTACGCCGGTAAAGCGATAGCCGTCGGTCCACAACAGGGATTTCCAGTACTCCTGAATAATCTCAATCACAGGTCAGCCCTCTTCACACCCACAGAGTAGCGGCGCTCAAGGTACAGCAGCACACCATTAGACACGGTGGTAAACACCAGATAGATAAGCCCGCACACGACGGCAAAATAGAATGGCTCCCAGGTGCTCTTCCCGGCAAGCTGCGTCGCTTTCACCACGTCTTCCAGTCCGAGCAGCGAAACCAGCGCCGTCGCCTTCAAAATGACCTGCCAGTTATTGCCAATCCCCGGCAGCGCGTAGCGCATCATCGCCGGGAACATAATCCGGCGAAAAATCTGCGAAGAGGTAAACCCAAACGCCGTCGCCGCTTCAATATGGCCTCTTGGAACCGCCATAAACGCGCCACGGAACGTTTCAGTAAAATAGGCCCCGTAGATAAAACCGAGCGTAATAATCCCCGCCACCATCGGATCAATATCAATCTGGCTGATACCAACCGCGTCAGTGACCGTGTTCAGTGCGATTTGTAATCCGTAGAAAATGAGCAACATCAAGACGAGATCGGGTACCCCACGGATCAACGTCGTGTACCCTTCGAAAATCAGCGCCATTGCCCGGCTTTGCGACAGCTTTGCGCCCGCGCCGACAAGGCCTATCAGAACCGCCAGTACCACCGAGCTAAGAGCAAGCTCAAGCGTCACGATTGCGCCCTGTAAAATAACACCTGAAAAGCCATACAACATGCTGCCTGTCCTGTCGTGTGTGGTGAAGTAAGAAGCCTCTTTTGATTTCAGACAAACTGTTAAATGCCGGATGGCGGCATTGCCTTATCCGGCCTACAAAATCGCTGTAGGCCTGATAAGCGCAGCGCCATCAGGCATAAATTCAACACGTCAAAAATCTACGGGCTTTATCAGCACCAGCGGTGATTAACCGCCATAAACATCAAAATCAAAGTACTTTTTCGCCAGCTTCTCGTAAGTTCCGTCAGCGCGCATTTCTGCAAACGCTTTATTCAGTGCTTCGCGCAGTTCGTTATCCTCTTTGCGCAGCCCCATACCGGTACCCACTCCGAACAATTTCTCGTCTTTCACAGACGGGCCGCCGAATTTGTAATCTTTGCCTACCGGCTGCTTCAGGAAACCTTCGCTGGCCGCAACTTCATCCTGGAACGCGGCGTCAATACGCCCGGCCGTCAGGTCAGAGTAGATATTGTCCTGCCCCTGATAGGAGACAATTTCAATACCTTTCGGCGCCCAGTGTTCATTGCCAAACGTTTCCTGAGTCGTGCCCTGCAGTACACCGACACGTTTGCCTTTCAGCGACTCAATGGTCGGCTGGATAGCCGAATCTTTCGCGACCACCAGACGAGAGTCTGCTGCATAAAGCTTGTCGGTAAAGGCGATTTCCTGCTGACGTTTTTCAGTGATCGAAAGTGACGACATGATGGCATCAATTTTCTTCGCTTTTAACGAAGGGATCAGCGCATCCAGCGGGTTTTCAACGAAGGTACATTGTGTATTAATACGCTTGCACAGTTCTTTTGCCAGATCGATGTCAAAACCGACTAATTCACCCTGCGAATTTTTCGATTCAAACGGGGCATAAGTGGGGTCGGTACCGATCCGCACTTTTTGCGGAATAGCGGCAAATGCTGCGGTAGCACTGGAGAACGCCAGAACCAGAGAAAGAGACAACACCAGTTTTTTCATAACTATCCTCAACAGACTGTCTTATATAGGGGATCTTTACAGGACCAGGTGCAGTTATCGTGCCATTAATCAGGCCAACATGGCAAAGCATTCTGCCCTGTTGGCGGTATTTTTTTGCATGAAAAGCGCTTAAGTATGCATTCATGCTCATTATGTCAGCGATAAAAGCACCAAAATAGTGCACTGTAACTATCATGCACCGTAATCGTTCCCCGTTACGGTGCAATCGCTTCCCGTATTGGCGTATTAGTCGCCGTAGACATTAAAGGCAAAGTACTTTTTCGCCATTTTGTCGTAAGTCCCATCCTGACGCAGTTCGCCGAGCGCTTTATTAAAGGCCGCTTTCAGCTCTGCGTCATCTTTGCGTAAGCCAATCCCGGTTCCGTCACCAAAGTACTTTTTGTCTTTTACCGAAGGACCCGCAAAATCGTAGTCCTTGCCCGCAGGCTGTTTCAGGAATCCTTCGCTAGCCGCAACTTCATCCTGCAACGCGGCATCCAGACGTCCTGCCGTCAGGTCAGAATAGATAAGATCCTGGTTCGCATAGGCCACCACATCCACGCCTTTGCTGCGCCAGGTATCGTTAGCATAGGCTTCCTGGGTTGAGCCTTGCAGTACGCCAACATGTTTTCCCTTCAGCGAATCAAGGGTCGGTTGGATCGGGGAACCCTTCGCAGCAATCAGACGTGAGTCTGCGGCGTAAAGTTTGTCTGAGAACGCGATTTCTTGCTGGCGCTTTTCGGTAATAGACAGAGAGGAGATAATGGCATCGATTTTCTTCGCTTTCAGAGAGGGGATCAGCGCATCAAAGTCACTGGCAACCCAGGTACATTTGATCTGCATACGTTTACACATCTCATTGCCGAGATCGATATCAAACCCGACAAAATCCCCTTTGGCATCTTTAGAGGAAAAAGGGGCGTAGGTGGTATCTGTACCAATACGAACTGTCTGCGGAAGCGCTGCGTAGCTGGCCGCGGTGGCGGAAAGTCCTACCAGCAATGACAAAGCAAGTACCGTCTTCTTCATACATAACCCTCAAGTGGCGAAATTTTATTATGTTTTACGTTGTGTTGTGTGTTTGCAGACTTTTTCATGCAGGTCTTATGCCATTTTCGCGTCGATGAGGATATTCGACGTTAAATATGTTAATAAAACGTTGCAATATTGTCCTGATTTTGAAGATAGCAGGTATGACGGTTGAACCGCAGCGTTTCGTTACGTTTTAACGAATTAAATGTTGAGGATATGATCGCGGTTACAAAATTGCCCTGAAACAGGGCAAGGAATGCAGATATGCACGCTGGCGGAGCGGCTTATGCCCCCTGCCAACGGGTAAACAGATCGTGCGGGAGAGCAATGTCGAACTGGTCGAGTACACGGTTAACCGTTTGATTAATCACATCATCAAGCGTCTGGGGACGATGATAAAACGCCGGAACCGGCGGCATAATTACCGCGCCTATTTCCGCCGCCTGGGTCATCAATCGCAGATGCCCCAGATGTAGCGGTGTCTCACGTACGCATAGCACCAGTGGACGACGCTCTTTCAGCACCACGTCAGCGGCGCGGGTCAACAGCCCATCGGTATAACTGTGGACGATACCGGAGAGCGTTTTAATGGAACAAGGCAGAATGACCATCCCCGCCGTCTGGAATGAGCCAGATGAAATACTGGCGGCGATATCACGCGCGTCGTGATTCACATTGGCTAATGCCTGCACCTCACGTACGGACAGGTCTGTTTCCAGCGCCAGGGTCTGACGTGCCGCCGCACTCATTACCAGATGGGTTTCCACATCAGCAACGTCACGCAAAACCTGTAACAGCCGCACGCCATAAATTGCACCGCTGGCGCCAGAAATACCAATGATGAGTCGTTTCACTGTGAGAGCCCTTTGTTCTTCATGGCGTGACTGTGCCGGATTACCGCGTAGGGTGCAACTGTGAATGTGCAGTCGCACTCAGCGAGCTTTCGCGGATCACCAGCCGCACCGGCAGCAGTAAATTTCGCTCATGTTGCTCGCTGAGCAGTAAACGAAACGCATCTCGCCCAAGCTCGCGCTTATCTACCGCCACGGTGGTTAACGCCGGATGCGCCCAGGCAGCGGCATCGATGTCATCAAAGCCAACAATCGCGATATCTTGCGGCACGTTGATCCCCTTACGCGCGCAGACGCGCATCGCCACCAGCGCGGCAATATCGTTATAGGCAAAGATAGCATCCGGCGGCTGCGGCAGAGCTAACAGTTTGTCCATGCCCTCGACCAGCGCCTGTTCAATATCTTTGACCGGCGGTGCTTCAACACGATATTCCGCGGGTAAAGACAGCCCGGCGTCAAATAACGCCTGCTGATATCCTTCTACGCGCTGACGGATACTGTAATGGCGTTGCGAATGGCCGAGAAACGCAATGCGTTTGCGCCCTTGTTCAAGCAGATGCCGTGTCGCAATGAAGCCCCCATGAAAGTTATCCGGATTGACGCAGGGAAAATCCGCTGCCCACAGATCCACCAGCGTGACCGGCAGTGCCAGTTTACGCAGCTCGACCAGAGTTTCCGTTTCCAGATACCCTGCGGCAATCAGCGCGTCAGGCTGATGCAAATTAATGAGTTCAGCCAGCGAATCTTCCGGGCCAATCGGCAAGAAACTCATCGCAATATCGTTTTCCCGGCAAGCGTCAGCCACCCCAAGCATCACGCTGGAATAGAACGGCAATGCACTGGCTATATTGTGCTCGCGGTGCAGCAGAAATAGCAGCCGCTTAATGCGACCACTGCGCAAACGACCGAAATCGTAACCTTCAGACTCGGCAATCGCCAGTATCCGCTGTCGGGTCTCTTCGCTCAGTCCTGGCTGCCCTTTCAGGGCCCGGGACACGGCGGCAATCGACACACCGCACGCCATTGCAATATCTTTGATTCGGGTCTTGTTTGCCATTCCGTTCGTTTTTACCTGTCACGCGTGGTTAAGCCGATGTCGGGTTCCTTAAGCGCTAAGAATACCACTAACGCGCCAATGATTAACTCTCCCTCATTTCCCTACAGAATAACTAACAGAACCACTAATGGCGCCTCCCAACGCCACTATCGTGACACCGATCACTATAAAATAATTATTTCTAGTAAAAACCAGGGTCATTTTCACAGAGAAAGAAAACCGTCATATACCGAAACACCGGTACAGTCCTATGCTCAGAACCGTTACATCTTTAGTAAAAACTGTCAGAGATAAGCCGTAATGACTTTTTAAATCATCCCCCCTTGTTCGAGGATTGGTTATGACAATTGCTGATAACCTGGATTCTGATGCACAAACCGTTGATGCGGGAGAAACGCTCTCAACCCGCGAAAAGATAGGCTATGGATTAGGCGATGCTGGTGGACACTGCATCTCAGATTTAATAAGCGGCTTTTTACTTTTTTTCTACACCGACGTGTTCGGGCTTAGCCCGGCCATTGTCGGGGCAATGTTTTTTGTTCTACGCATATTCGACGCCGTCTCTGACCCTGTGATGGGCGTGGTTGCCGACCGAACCCGCAGTCGCTGGGGGCGCTTTCGTCCGTGGCAATTATGGACAGCCGTTCCCTTGGGCATTATCGGTATCCTGACCTTTACCGTCCCGGATATCAGCCCCAACATGAAAATCGCCTGGGCATTCGGTACCTACTTCCTGCTTTCCCTGGGCTATACCGCCAACAATGTGCCCTACTGTGCGCTGATAAACGCCGTCACGAACCGCCACGATCAGGTGATGTCGTGTCAGTCCTGGCGTTTTGTATTAAGCGGTATTGCCGGCTTTCTGGTTGCGGTCGGTCTGCCGTGGATGGTGGAATTCTTTGGTCAGGGCAATCTGGCCAAAGGTTATCAATATGGCGTCACCGTACTGTGCTGCGTGGGCATGGTGATGTTTTTACTGTGCTTCCTGTGGGTGAAAGAACGCGTACCGCTGTCGCTGGTCGGCAAATTTACCCTGCGTGAGCATCTGGCCGGGCTGCGTAAAAACGATCAGTTACTGATGATGCTGGTGATGTCCTTCCTGCTGGTGAATATCCTGTGTATTCGCGGCGGCGGCTACATGTACTTTATTTCATATGTTCTGCAGGGCAGCGCCGGGTTTATGTCGCTGTTTTTCGGTGTACTGACAGTGGCGGGCATTTTAGGCGCGATCATCGTTAATCCCCTCTCGCGGCGTTTCGATATGGTGCGCTTGTATATCTGCACCAACCTGATTCTGGTGGTATTTGGCATTGCGATGTGGTTCCTGCCAACCGGAGCTGATTACCGTATGCTGTGGCTGGGCTGCATTGCGCTAAACGGCGTGATCCTCGGCTTCACCCTCCCCCTGCACTTCTCAATCATGGCCTTCGCCGACGACTACGGCGAATGGAAAAACGGCGTGCGCTCATCCGGGATGAACTTCGCTTTTAATCTGTTTTTCATCAAGCTCTCGTGGGCATCTTCCGGCGGCATTATCAGTATTCTGCTGATCATGGTGGCCTACCAGCCAGGTCTTGAAAATCAGACCGCAGCTTCTCTTCAGGGCATCACCCTATTGCAAAGCATTGTGCCGGCCATTTTCCACCTCGCACTGGCGCTGTGCCTGCTCAAATGCCGCCTCAATGGCCCGATGATGCAGCGTATTTCAACCGATCTTCACCAACGACATTCACACATTTCCTGAGGTATACATGATGCAGTCTGCTGTGATTGAAGCCGATCTCAACCGAATCACCATCACCGATCCATTTCTGGGTGAATACCAACGCTTGATTCGCGACGTAGTGATCCCGTACCAATGGGAAGCACTGAACGACACGATTCCCGAGGCAGAACCCAGCCACGCGCTGGCTAACTACCGCATCGCCGCCGGTCTGGAACACGGCGAGTTTTACGGCATGGTCTTCCAGGACAGCGATGTCACCAAATGGCTGGAAGCCGTAGCCTGGTCGCTGTGCCAGAAGCCAGATGCAGTGCTTGAAAAAACCGCCGACGAGGTGATTGAGCTGCTGGCTCAGGCGCAGTGTGACGACGGCTATCTCAACACCTGTTATACCGTAAAGGAGCCAGGACTGCGCTGGACCAACGTCGCCGAATGCCACGAGCTCTACTGCGCCGGACACCTGTTTGAAGCGGCAGTCGCCTTCTTCAACGCCACCGGAAAACGTCGACTGCTGAACATCGCTTGTCGCTTTGCCGATCACATCGACACGGTGTTTGGTCCCAAAGAAGGCCAACTGCGCGGCTATCCTGGGCACCCGGAAATCGAGCTGGCGTTGATGCGTCTGTATGAAGTCACTCAGGAACCGCGCTACCAGGCGCTGGCCTGCTATTTCGTCGAGGAACGTGGCAAACAACCCTACTATTACGATATTGAGTTCGAAAAACGCGGCGGTACCCGACACTGGGTTGGTTGGGGCGACGCCTGGCCGGGAATGATCAAAGACAAAACATACACCCATGCGCACAAACCGCTCGCTGAACAGCATGAAGCGGTCGGTCATGCAGTGCGGTCGGTGTATCTGATGACCGGATTGGCGCACATTGCCCGTATCACCCAGGATGAAGAGAAGCGCCAAACCTGCCTGCGCATCTGGAACAATATGGTGCAGCGGCGGATGTACATCACCGGCGGTATCGGCTCGCAGGGCATCGGCGAGGCCTTTACTAGCGACTACGATTTACCGAACGACACCGCTTACGGCGAAAGCTGCGCCTCCATCGGCCTGATGATGTTCGCCCGCCGCATGCTGGAAATGGAAGGTGATGCGCACTACGCCGACGTCATGGAGCGTGCGTTTTACAATACGGTGTTGGGTGGAATGGCGCTGGACGGGAAGCACTTCTTCTACGTCAATCCGCTGGAGACGTACCCGAAAAGTATTCCACATAACCATATTTACGATCACATTAAGCCGGTGCGCCAGCGCTGGTTCGGCTGCGCCTGCTGCCCACCGAATATCGCCCGCACGCTGGTCGCCATTGGTCACTATATTTTCACCCCGCGACCGGACGCACTGTTTATCAACTTCTACGCCGGGAGCGAAGCGCAGTTCAGCGTAAAAGACCAGACCCTGGCGCTGAACATTAGCGGTAACTATCCATGGGATGAGCGGGTCACTATTCACTTTAGCCAGCCAAAGACCGTTGAACATACCGTCGCGCTACGTCTACCGGCGTGGTGCGAAACACCGCACGTGCAGGTCAACGGAGAAACGGCACAAGGCAGAGTGATTAAGGGCTATCTGCATCTGCGTCGTCAGTGGCAGCAAGGTGACATCATTACCCTGAACCTGCCGATGACGGTCCGTCGCGTTTACGCCAACCCACTGGTGCGCCACGCTGCGGGCAAGGTCGCTATTCAGCGCGGGCCGCTGGTGTACTGTCTGGAACAGGCGGATAACGGCGCTGAGTTGCATAACCTGTCGCTGCCAAAAGCAAGCGAGCTGCGTGAAATTCAGGGCGTCGGAGTGCTGAAGGGCAAAGTGTTGCTGCAAGCTGAAGGGCTGCGCGTGTTGACCGCTGAGAGTGACAAGCCGCTGTACAGCTTTGATAACCGTCAGACAACGGTCGAAAAGCAGACCTTAACGTTTATTCCGTGGTTTAGCTGGGCCAATCGTGGCGAAGGTGAAATGCGGATTTGGGTCGACGAGGCGTAACATAAAAATGCCGGATGGCGGCTACGCCTTATCCGGCCTACAACGATGGTGGACTGTAGGCCGGATAAGACGCAAAGCGTCGCCATCCGGCATGCCCTGACTTACCCTTCGTTGTGCATCTCGAGGTTTTCCGCTTCATTCTGACGCAATACCGCTTTAGCGTCATCATTGCGCAGGGAGTCGAGGAAATCGAGGTACTGTTGGTCAACGTCTTTGGTGACGTACACGCCGTTGAACACGGAACATTCAAACTGCTGAATATCCGGATTCTCTGCGCGGACGGCTTCGATCAGATCGTTCAGATCCTGGAAGATAAGACCGTCAGCGCCGATGATTTGGCGGATCTCGTCAACTTCGCGGCCATGAGCGATCAGCTCCGTCGCCGTGGGCATATCAATACCATAGACGTTCGGGAAGCGTATTTCCGGTGCCGCAGAGGCCAGGTACACTTTCTTCGCCCCGGCTTCACGCGCCATCTCAATAATTTGTTCAGAGGTGGTCCCGCGCACGATGGAATCGTCTACCAACAGCACGTTCTTATCGCGGAATTCAGCACGGTTGGCATTCAGCTTACGACGCACGGATTTACGACGCAGTTGCTGACCCGGCATGATAAAGGTACGGCCGACGTAACGGTTTTTCACAAAGCCCTGACGGTACGGTTTACCGAGAATCCGGGCAATTTCCAGCGCGATATCGCACGAGGTTTCCGGAATAGGGATCACCACATCGATGTCCAGATCTTCCCACTCACGAGCAATTTTTTCGCCAAGCTTGGTGCCCATATTCACGCGGGCGCTGTAGACGGAAATCTTGTCGATGAACGAATCAGGACGCGCAAAGTAAACGTACTCAAACAGGCACGGGTTGCTGACCGGATTATCCGCACACTGACGGGTAAACAAGTTGCCTTTTTCAGTGATATAGACCGCTTCACCCGGCGCAACGTCGCGCAGAAATTCAAAGCCAAGGGTATCCAGCGCCACGCTTTCAGAAGCCACCATATACTCGGTGCGGCCATCACCAATATCGCGTTTACCCAGCACCAACGGACGGATACCGTTAGGGTCGCGGAAGGCAACCATACCGTGGCCGATAATCATCGCTACACAGGCATAGGCACCACGGATCTGGCGGTTCGTCGCGGCGATCGCGGCAAAAATATTGTCCGCTTCCAGCGGGTAGTGGCGGAAGTTATCCAGCTCACTGGCGAAAATATTCAGCAGGATTTCTGAATCGGAAGTGGTGTTGATGTGGCGGCGCTTTTCTTCAAACAGCTTTTTACGCAGCTCATGGGCGTTGGTCAAGTTGCCGTTGTGGGCAAGCGTGATACCGTACGGTGAGTTGACATAAAAAGGTTGAGCTTCGGAGGCGCTGGAGCTGCCAGCAGTTGGATAACGCACATGACCGATGCCCATATTGCCCTGCAAACGCTGCATATGGCGAGCTTCAAAAATGTCGCTCACCATGCCGTTCGCTTTTCGCAAGCGGAAGCAGTTGTTGGCATCAATGGTGATGATGCCAGCGGCATCCTGGCCACGATGCTGGAGCACCGTTAACGCGTCATAAATCGACTGGTTTACCGGCATAACACCGGCGATACCGACAATACCGCACATACGTCTTTTCCTCGTTCAGCAACGACCCAAAATTTATACTTTGGGCAAGAAACTTGACGAGCTTTGCAGATAGTCAAAGAACCATCTGATGATGAAACTGAACTGCGGGATCAGCTGCGACTTACTCCAGTCTTCACTTTTCGACACACCGGTAAACGTATCGAGAAAGAACAGTATGGCGGCGACGATCAACGCTCCGCGCAAAGCACCGAAGCAGATCCCCAACACCCTGTCGGTACCCGACAGACCTGTTTTCTCCACCAGTTGGCCTATCACAAAGTTAACGATAGCGCCGACGATAAGTGTCGCGATAAACAGTATCGCGATAGCAATCCCATTTCGAACCAGTTCGTCTTCAAAGCCCGTAAACCAGACAGACAGGTAAGTGTAGTAATGGCTGGCGACAAAGAAAGCACAACCCCAAGTCACCAACGATAATGCTTCACGAACAAAGCCACGGATCAGGCTAACCAGACAGGAAAAACCAATCACCGCGATAATGGCGTAATCAATCCAGACCATATATGTCCCACGATTTTACGCCCTGTCGTCCTGTTCGGGGCGCATTCTAACAGAAAAAGAAAACGTTTGCGTAGGGATTTCCTTTCCACGCGTAAATAAAAATGGCGCTGAAAAAATCTTCAACGCCATCTAACTTTTTGCCTCTTTGGGCACTGCCGGATGGCGGTGTAAACACCTTATCCGGCCTACCTAAGCGTAGCGCCGTAGAGCGCAGCGCCATCAGGCAACGTCCCCTTAATTAGGGGTATACCCCATCACGACCCCACTCAAGCCGGAGATCTTCTGCAGTTCGCCAAGCGAATTTTTCAGCTTATCTCTGGAGGCGTCAGGCCCAACGAGAATACGGGTTATTTTACCCTGTACCGGCGTGGACGGGGAAGTAAATACCCGGAAACCCGCACCGCGAAGTTTACCCACGATCTCATTGACCTTGTCCGCATTTTTCAGCGCACCCAGTTGCACAACATACGCTTTGCCGGTCGGTGCCGGCGCTTCTGCGACAACCGGTTTCGGTGCAGGTGCAGCCGGTGTTGGCACTGGCGTCGCAACAACAGGTTGTGGCTTCGGTTTAGGTTTAGGTTGCTCGACCGGCGCAGGAATAGGATCAAACTCCGCGCCGTTAGCCACCGGCAGGCGCGACGGATCCAACGACGGCGCGGCAGCATCGCCCGCACGCACCTCTTCTGCTGCACCTTCCGGCGGCTGCGTCGGCAGCGCCTGCGTGGCAGCAGGCATCATATCCGGTTCATCGCGGTCACCAGGTTTTGGCACCAACGGAATGGCCGCGAACTCATCCTGATAATGTTTTTTCTGCCCGTCAAGCAACCCAGGAAGCACAATCACCCCGAGCGCAACCAGCACAATCGTGCCGACTAATCGATTCTGAAACTTACTCGCCACCGCTTCTCCCCACGTCTATCACTTCCATGACATGTGCGACAGTGTGAAACGATCCACACACCAACACGGTATCTTCTGGTTTTGCATCTGCCAACGCCGCACGCCATGCCTGCGCCACGCTATCATAGGCTTCACCTGTTCCCAGATGTTCCAGCAGTTGTTCTGCCGTCGCGCCTCGCGGCCCTTCCAGGGGCGCACAATACCACGCGTTTACCACACTTTTCAGCCAGGCCAGCGTACCAGCAATGTCTTTATCATGTAGCATACCGATAACCGCAAGCACGCGCCCGTTTTTCACTAACTTTTTCAGACGCCCGGTCAGATATTCTGCTGCATGAGGATTATGTGCGACATCAAAAATAACGCGCGGCGATTCGCTCACAATCTGGAAACGCCCCGGTAAAATGGCCTGCTCAATCCCCTCACGAATTGCTTGCCCGCTAACATCAAGTCCGCTTGCCCGTAGCGCAGCCAACGCCGTGGCGGCATTAGGTTGCGGCACCTGAGGTAACGGAAGATGCGTCAGCGTACCGTGACTGTCGGTGAAGGACCAGTCGCTTTCCGTCACCGTATAGCGCCAGTCGACGCCACAGCGCTGCAAAATAGCCCCGGTCTCTTGTGCCACATCGGCAATGGTGTAAGGCATTTCCGGTTCACCGACAATGGCCGGTTTTTCAGCGCGGAAGATCCCAGCCTTCTCACGACCAATGCTTTCGCGATCCGGCCCCAGCCAGTCAGTATGGTCAAGCGCAATACTGGTGACTACGGCGACATCAGCATCAACGATATTGGTAGCATCAAGGCGCCCGCCCAGGCCGACTTCCAGAATCACCACATCAAGCTTAGCCTGCTTAAATAACCACAGCGCCGACAGCGTACCGTATTCAAAATAGCTCAGCGAAATATCACCGCGTGCGGCTTCAATCTCGGCAAACGAGGCAGTATGGGCAGATTCCGCGAGTTCACGCCCCTGCACGCGAACACGTTCCGTGTAGCGCACCAGATGAGGAGAACTGTATACCCCGACTTTATATCCCGCCGCGGTCAGTACGGATTCCAGCGTACGGCAGGTTGTACCCTTACCGTTGGTGCCTGCCACCGTGAAAACAAACGGCGCGGGTTTCAGCACACCCAGATTTCGTGCAACCTGGCTGACGCGCTCGAGGCCGAGATCGATGGTTTTACTGTGCAGGTTTTCCAGATAAGAAAGCCACGACGCCAGGGGCGACGCGGCTTGGGGAATACGTTTATTGTCCATGATGCCTGTCAATTCGTCACGTTAATAAAAGCAAAAGGGCAGCGCCAACCGGCCTGCCCTTTTCTACTCGTCGTCTTTCACGTTGCAGGCGCGTTGGCTGTGCTCGCTCCCCCGAATCACTTAGCGGTGTAAGCTCATCGGGAATCACTCACCGTCTTCCTGCGACGCGAAATCCATAGAGTCCGTTATCAGGCCTCTGATTCCTGATCGGGTACCGGAGGTACCACTACGCCTTCAGTCGGCTCATCCGGATTCGGCGCCGGAAGATTCATCAGCTTCGCCAGAACGCTCGCCAGTTTCAGGCGCATTTCCGGACGGCGGACGATCATATCGATAGCGCCTTTTTCAATCAGGAATTCACTGCGCTGGAATCCCGGCGGCAGTTTTTCACGTACGGTTTGCTCGATAACACGTGGACCGGCAAAGCCAATCAGTGCTTTCGGTTCAGCAATGTTGAGGTCGCCCAGCATCGCGAAACTTGCAGAAACACCGCCCATGGTTGGGTCAGTCAGTACAGAGATATACGGTAAACCGCGTTCCTGCATTTTTGCCAGCGCCGCAGAGGTTTTAGCCATCTGCATCAGTGACATCAGCGCTTCCTGCATGCGCGCCCCGCCGGAAGCGGAGAAGCAGATCAGCGGACAATTGTCTTCCAGCGCCTGCTCAACGGCACGAACAAAACGTGCGCCAACCACAGAACCCATGGAGCCGCCCATAAACGCGAACTCGAATGCGGCTGCAACGACCGGCATACCGTGAAGCGTGCCTTTCATTACTACCAGCGCATCTTTTTCGCCGGTTTCTTTCTGCGCAGAAGCCAGTCTGTCTTTATACTTCTTGGAGTCACGAAACTTCAGCAGGTCTTTCGGCTCAAGCTCGCTACCCAACTCCACAAGAGAACCTTCATCTAACAGGCTATGCAGGCGATTGCGCGCCGACATGCGCATATGATGGTCACACTTCGGACAGACCTCAAGATTACGTTCCAGCTCAGCACGGTATAATACCTGACCGCAGCTATCACACTTGGTCCACACCCCTTCAGGAATGCTTGCCTTGCGGGTGGGAGTAATATTGCTTTTAATTCGTTCAATCCAGCTCATTGGTGACCTTTCTGCCTGAACCTTAGTCAGCTTTGTTATAAGGGGCGCATAATGCCATTTTTGCCCCCAACAGACCATGAATGTTGCACATTAAAACATAACAGCCCGAAACTTTGGACAAAAAAGTGGTCGAACCGCTGAGTTACTTTCTATTTTTGCGCCCTTGATGCTGCGCGTTTGTGACGAATCACTTCGATAACACCAGGCAATACGGAGAGGACGATAATCGCCACAATCAATAATTTCAGGTTTTCCTGCACCACCGGCAGATCGCCAAACAGATAGCCTGCGTAGGTGAACAGTAATACCCACAGCAGCGCGCCCGCTACGTTAAACAGTGCAAAATGACGGTAGGACATGTGTCCCATACCGGCAACAAACGGTGCAAATGTGCGTACGATAGGGACAAAACGCGCCAGAATAATGGTTTTACCGCCATGACGCTCATAGAACGCGTGGGTTTTATCCAGATAGCTGCGACGGAAAATTTTCGAGTTCGGATTGCTGAACAGCCTTTCGCCGAACACCCGACCGATAGTGTAGTTCACCGCATCGCCCACGATTGCCGCCACGATCATTAACGCCACCATCAGATGGACATTTAAATCATTAGTGGGCAATGCAGAAAGCGCGCCTGCGACAAACAGCAGCGAATCTCCCGGCAGGAACGGCGTAACCACCAGTCCGGTTTCACAGAACAGGATCAGAAACAGAATGGCATATACCCAGACACCGTATTCTGCGACCAACTCCGCCAGGTGCACATCAATGTGCAGGATAAAATCAATAAGAAAGTAAATCAGTTCCATAGTATGCCTTTATACGACTCAAATTAGTCCGCCAGAAATAGCGGGCCCATCGGCGGTTTTGGCAGGTCAAACCGGTCGGGGTAATCTACCGCCACCAGATACAAACCTTCCGCTTTCGCCGTTGCCGCTGCCAGCGTTCTGTCCTTCGCCGCTAACAGTTCTGCTATCCAGCTCTCCGGCTGGTTGTGGGCACCTACTTCCATCAGGCTGCCAACAATATTCCTGACCATATGATGTACAAAGGCATTCGCTTTAATATCTACCACCACATAAGGACCATGACGCGTCACGTTAATGTGCATCACGTTACGCCACGGTGTGCGCGACTGGCACTGCACTGCCCGAAACGAGGTGAAATCATTCTCCCCAATCAGGCATTGGGCCGCGCGATGCATACGTTCAGCATCCAACGGCTCATAGTAATGCGTCACGCCTTTACCCAGAACTGCTGGGCGCAACCGATGATTGTAGATGATATAACGGTAGCGGCGCGCCGTGGCGCTAAACCGCGCATGAAAATCATCCGGTACAGCTTTCACCCAACGCACGGCAATGTCACCAGGTAAATTCGCATTTACCCCCAGCGTCCATGCCGCATCTTTACGTTGCGCGGTGGTCTCAAAGTGCACCACCTGGCCCGTACCATGAACGCCAGCATCGGTACGCCCGGCACAAAATACCGTGATGCGTTCATTGGCGACCTGCGAAAGTGCTTTTTCCAGCTTTTCCTGAACGCTGCGAACTTCGTTCTGGCGCTGCCAGCCATAATATTTGCTGCCATCATACTCAATACCCAGCGCAATTTTATGGACGGGCAGCTGTTGCAGGTCAGACATTAGTACATATACTCCTGCACCAGTTTTTCAGCGATTTTCACCGCCATCAACGCGCCGCCAAAGCGTACGTTGTCTGCTACAGACCAAAACTGTACCTGTTCTGGCATACCGTAATCATTGTGCACGCAGCCTACCGAAAGATGTGGGCTACCCGACGCATCGCTGACCTGGGTTGGGAAATCGGTCGCTTCTGAAAGCACAATGTCCTCGCCGCGCTCAAACGCATCGCGCGCTTCTTCTGCTGCCAGCGGACGTAATGCTTCAAAGCTCACCATTTGCGCATGACCGTAGAACACCGGCGACTGTACGATGCTGGCGGAGATCATCAGCCCCTCGTCCTGCATGATTTTACGCACTTCATCAACGATACGACGCTCTTCACGCACACTGCCTTCGCGGTCTGGCAGCAACGGCAGCATGTTGAACGCCAGTTGACGGCCAAAGAAATCGTCGTCATCAACCGGAATACCGTTGAGCAGTTTCGCACTTTGCCCGGCCAGCGCATCTACCGCTTTTTTGCCATGAGCGGAAGCTGAGATAATATTGGTCACCGTAATACGCGAAAGGCCACCGTCGTCAATCAACGGTTTCAATGCAGACAACAGTTGGCTGGTCAGGCTGCCAGGGACCGCAATCACGTTGCGGTTGCGGTAATCTGCCAGTACGAACGGGTTCACGTCCGGTACCACCAGCGGGACGTCCGGCTCAAGCGCAAACAAACCGCTGCTGTCAATCACCAGGCAACCCGCATTGGTGGCTTCTTCTACCCATGCTGCGGTGGCTTCCACGCCCGCGACAAAAAAGGCCAGCTGCGCTTGAGTCCAGTCAAAGTCAGCGACGTCCTGGACAATGATTGATTTACCGTTAAAACGCAGGTGCTCACCCGCGCTTTCATTACGAGCCAGCGCATAGATCTCACCGACCGGGAACTGGCGTTCCGCCAGCGTGTCGAGCAGGGCTTCGCCTACGGCGCCCGTTGCGCCCAGAATGGCAATATTCCAGCCTTCAGACATGGTGATTTACTCCAGAAATACGTAAGCGTCCCTGTCGTATTATTCGACAGGGAGCATTAAGAAGACATTAATGTGCCGGGTGATGAACGGCGTTAAAACCCAGCTTACACAACAAGGTAGCGGCAGCGGCGTCGTCACACATGACGTACAAAGACGACCATTCACGGCGCTCAAGGTAATTTTTACGCAGTTTATCAAACTCACCCGGAATTCCAGCGACTTTACGCAGGGGCGCATCGTCGCGGCGCACATCATACACTAAATGCACCAGCCTTTTCAGCGTTGGCTGATCCAACGGGCCATGCAGCGTGATGCGTCCAAATTCCGGGGCAGGTAACAGGGTGCTCAGTGCAACGTGCTGTTCGTGGCCAATAAACTTGCTATAGGCCTCAAAGACCTGCGTGGTTCCCCGAGCCTTCCCTTCAAGGGTGTATCCTGCAATATGCGCCGTACCGATATCCGCTTTCTCGAGCAACGCGACATTCAGGTCCGGCTCGCCCTCCCAGACATCCAACACTACGCTCAGATGTTGCCCGGCATTAAGGCGGGACAGCAACGCGGTATTGTCGATGACCGGCCCACGGCAGGCGTTAATCAGGATGGTGCCCGGCTTCAGTCGGCCAATTAGTGCTTCATCAGCCAAATGCAGAGTCTTGTACGGACCGTCTTTAAACAACGGCGTATGGAAAGTCAGTACATCGGCGTGCTCAACCAGTTCGTTCAGCGAGCGGAAATCGCCCTCGTCTCCCCGGTCAGCACGCGGCGGATCGCAAAGTAACGTGCGGATCCCTAATGCTTCCAGTCGCGCCTGCAAACGCGCGCCCACATTGCCGACACCAACAATACCCACGGTGCGATCGGCTAACGCAAAACCATCGCGCTCCGCCAGCATCAGCAGTGCTGAAAAGACATACTCAACAACCGCAATCGCATTGCAACCGGGCGCGGCAGAGAAGCCAATCTCAGACTGTGCAAGCCAGGCTTCATCCACATGGTCAGTGCCCGCAGTTGCCGTCCCGACAAACTTAACCGGTTTTCCGCCAAGCAGTGCTTCATTGACCTTCGTCACCGAGCGCACCATTAAGGCGTCCGCATCATCCAGTTCTGCGACGGGAATCGGACGACCGGGAACCGCTTTTACCTCCCCCAAACGACTGAACAGTTCGCGGGCATAGGGCATATTTTCATCAACGAGGATTTTCACGTCTTTCGCACCTGTTTGAGAACGAGAGTTAACCGGGCAAGTGTGCCATAATCTCGCCGCCAGGCATACTGCGAGACCTGGCTAGCACAGTTTTAAGGAACAGAGATGATGCAGCCCATTTCAGGTACGCCCGCGCGCCCTCCCGGTGAAGGCCAAAACGCCCCTTCCGTTACGGGCGAACAACCGTTATCCACGCAACAACGTACCGTGCTGGAACGACTGATTACCCGTCTGATTTCACTTACCCAACAGCAGAGCGCTGAGGTGTGGGCCGGAATGAAGCACGATCTGGGCGTCAAAAGTGATACGCCGTTACAGTCACGTCACTTTCCTGCTGCAGAACAAAACCTGACCCAACGACTTGGGGTTGCTCAACAAAAGCATGTCAATCGTCAGGTGCTGGCGCAGCTTACGGAACTGCTGAGTCAGGGGAATAATCGTCAGGCAGTGAGCGATTTTATCCGTCAACAGTACGGACAAACGGCACTCAGCCAGCTCACGCCCGATCAGTTGAAAAATGTGCTGACGCTATTGCAGCAGGGGCAGCTTTCTATTCCGCAGCCGCAGCAACGCCCGGCAACCGCTCGCCCTCTGCTACCCGCCGAGCACAACACGCTGAATCAACTGGTTACAAAAGTAGCGGCCGCTACAGGAGAATCCGGCAAGCTGATCTGGCAGTCGATGCTGGAACTGTCTGGGGTAAAAAGCGGTGAGCTGATCCCGGCAAAACAGTTTACGCACCTGGTCACCTGGCTACAGGCACGCCAGACGCTGAGCCTGCAAAATGCCCCGACGTTGCAAACGTTGCAGGCGGCGCTCAAGCAGCCGTTAGAGCCAAATGAACTTGTGGCCATCAAGGACTACGCGCAGCAAACGTATCAGATCCAACCGCAAACGATTCTTACCACCGTGCAGATACAGGATTTGCTCAATCAAATCTTCCTGCGCCGCGTTGAGCGTGACAGGGAGCAGGAATTAAGCGATCCGCGCCACCTCCAGCCGATTTACAGCCCGTTCACGCCAGTGATTGAAACCGTTAAATCACTGTCGGCGCGACCGGGACTGCTATTTGCGGCTCTACTGGTTGTGTTAGCTATATTCTGGCTCGTCGTTTAGCTTTTGCGCAACGTCAGCAGCGTCACAACAATCCCCACCACCGCGGAAATCGCCCCGGCAAGGAATACCGAGGAATAGCCGTACGCGGTGGCCAGAACGCCCGCGACAGGACCGCTTACGCCGTAGGAGATATCCTGAAATGCGGCGTAACCACCGAGTGCAGTACCGCGTACCTGTGCAGGAACGCGCTTCACCACCTCTACGCCCAGCGCCGGGAAGATCAGCGAGCATCCGGCCCCGGTTAATGCTGCACCCAGCAGCGCAATCCAGGCCGTTGGCGCCTGCCAGAGCAGCAGCAGCCCCACGGTTTCAACCAACAAAGAAACCACCGCCACCTTCACGCCGCCAAACCGATCCGGCATCCAGCCAAATAGAATGCGCATGAGCACAAACGCACCGCCGAACGCGGTCAGGGTAAAACCTGCCATCGTCCAGCCGTTGCTGACAAAATAGAGCGAAATAAACGTGCCGATCACCGCAAACCCCACGCCCTGCAGCGCTAACCCCAGCCCCGGTTTCCAGATAAGCCCAACCACGCTCCATAGCGAAGGACGTTCCCCCGCATGGGCGGGCACTTTACGCACGGTGCCATTGAATGCCCATGCCAGCAGCGGCAATGCCATGGTGGTCGCCGCCAGCGCTGCAAAGCCAAAATGGCTGTGGATCAGCAGACCCAACGGCGCACCGGCCGCCAGGGCGCCGTAAATCGCCATCCCATTCCACGACATCACCTTGCCGGAACGCGTTGGCCCAACCAGCCCCAATCCCCAGGTCAGGGTGCCGGTCAACAACTGACTTTCGCCAAAGCCGAGGATCAGACGTCCGACAATCAACAACGCAAACTTTACTGGAACGGAAACGGGTAAAAGTGCCGCTAATAGCCACGCGACTCCCGCCAGTGCACAGGCCAACATCCCCTGCAGCACCGAACGTTTGGCACCGTATTGATCGGCTAAGCGCCCGGCGTAGCCACGTGTTAAGACCGTTGCCAGAAACTGGATGCCCACGGCAATGCCGACCATGGTGTTGCCATAGCCTAGCTCCTGGTGCACAAACAGTGGGATGACGGGTAAAGGTAGCCCGACCGTCATATAGGTCAGGAAAACGGCAAAAGCGATACGAAACAGCGACACATTCGCCGACGGTGTTTTTTCTTGTTGGGTTACTGCTGTCATGCGTTACTCCAGAATGCAGAGTAAGGCGAGGAATGCCCACGCCCCCCTCTACCTGACGATCAGGATTAAGGTGCGTTGGATAACGTTAAACGCTTACGCATTATCATGAGGATAATGTTGAACCTGGAGTCTGCCTGTGAGCGTCTTAACTTGTCAACCGGGAAGTTAATTAACCAGGATACAGAATTAACCCTCAGTTCAATAATATTAAATAATATTCAAGCTCAACACATTATTAAATTTTATAGCATTAACAGCAATTTAAATAGATACAGAGCAGGATTATAATACTCGGCAGTTATGCTCAATAACATACAAAATATATTTACAACTACACAGTGTCGACTACCTTGCATACGTCAATTCAGGTGGCTAAGCCGTCATACACTATTTACAGGAAGCAGTAATGAAAACGTTCTCGTTTATTGCTCTGATCCTGCTGCTGTGCGGTTGCGCCACAACCCACCACGACAGTACCGAGGATGTTAAACAGTTCTATCTCGCGTGGATGTCCGCATACACACAAGACCGGGATACATCCGCACTCATGCAACGCTATGTGGCTAAAGACGTTATCAACCGTCTGGCGATGATTGATACGCTGTATGAACAGGAGATTCTGGATGCAGACTACTTTATGTATGTGCAGGATTACGCCCCGGAGTGGATCCCGCAGTTACGGGTTGGGCAAGCTCGGCCCTTTCTTGGCGGTGAAAAAGTTGACGTTCAGTTAGGTACTGAGTCGGCACCTGTTTGGTTGGAGGTATATACACGCCGGGAGGACGGTCGCTGGAAAATTTATCGCGTCCAGGATGCAGGCAGTCATTTCGAATACCCGATCTACAGCGCCGGAGATATTACGTGGGCCAAAGCATGGTCTGCTGAAATCGCCCCGGAATACGAAAAAATGAATAAATAAAAGGGAGCCTGATGGCTCCCCTTCGATTCTGCGTTGCAGCCGGATAGCGGTATAACGCCTTATCCAGCCGACAAAGTCAGACTTACGCTTTCAACTTACGCTTTCAACTTACGCATAACCAGCGTGGCATTCGTGCCGCCAAAGCCGAAGCTGTTGGACATGACGGTCGTCAGCGCTTTTTCAGTCGGTTCGGTCACGATGTTCAGACCCGCCGCCTGCTCGTCCATCTCTTCGATGTTGATGCTTGGTGCGATAAAGCCGTGTTCCAGCATCAGCAGGGAGTAGATAGCTTCCTGCACGCCAGCCGCGCCCAGAGAGTGACCAGTCATCGCTTTGGTTGCGGAGATCGCCGGGCTGTTGTCGCCGAAGACTTCACGGATAGCGCCCAGTTCTTTCACGTCGCCTACCGGAGTAGAGGTACCGTGGGAGTTCAGGTAGTCGATTGGCGTATCTACGCCGTTCATCGCCATCTGCATGCAACGCACTGCGCCTTCACCTGATGGAGCCACCATGTCTGCGCCATCGGACGTTGCGCCGTAGCCAACGATTTCAGCATAGATATGCGCGCCACGTGCCAGAGCGTGTTCCAGCTCTTCAACCACAACCATACCGCCGCCGCCTGCGATAACGAAACCGTCACGGTTCGCATCATAAGTACGGGATGCTTTTTCCGGGCAGTCGTTATATTTGGTAGACAGTGCGCCCATGGCGTCGAACTCACAGGCCATTTCCCAGCACAGCTCTTCGCCGCCGCCAGCAAAAACGATATCCTGTTTGCCCAACTGAATCTGCTCAACCGCATTACCGATACAGTGCGAAGATGTCGCACAGGCGGAGCTGATGGAGTAGTTCACACCGTGGATTTTAAACGGGGTTGCGAGGCAGGCAGACACACCTGAGCCCATCGCTTTTGTGACCACATACGGGCCAACCGCTTTCAGGCCACGCGGGCTACGCATTGCGTCAGCGCCGAACACCTGAAAACGTGGGGAGCCGCCGCCGGAACCTGCAATCAGGCCAACGCGCGGGTTATTCTGGTAAACTTCTGCAGAGAGGCCGGCGTCAGCCACTGCCTGCTCCATAGAAAGGAATGCATAGATGGATGCGTCGCTCATAAAGCGCACAACTTTACGGTCAATGAGTCCAGTGGTATCCAGTTTTACGTTGCCCCAAACGTGGCTACGCATGCCGGAGTCCTTCAGCTCCTGAGAGAAAGTGATCCCTGAACGTCCTTCACGCAGAGATGCCAGGACTTCCTGCTGGTTATTACCGATGCTGGAAACGATGCCCAAGCCAGTAATCACTGCACGTTTCATTCAATACCTCTGTAAGTCGCACTATTTTAAAGTTTCGAGTGGCACAATAGCGTACACTTGTACGCCGAACAAGTCCGATCAGCCATTTTATGTGGAAATTTGCGCACTCAGGCACTCATCGTTAAGATCGAGACACAGCAAGCCAGACGAGTAACTTACGTGAAACAATACGCGATACAACCTGCCAACCTCGAATTCAACGCTGAGGGTACACCTGTTTCCCGAGATTTTGACGATGTCTATTTTTCTAACGATAACGGGCTGGAAGAGACGCGTTATGTCTTTCTCGGCGGCAATCATCTCGCGGACCGATTCCCCACCCATTCACGCCAGTTATTCATAGTGGCGGAAAGTGGTTTTGGCACTGGGCTAAACTTCCTCACACTCTGGCAGGCATTTACGACTTTTCGCACTGCGCACCCTGACGCTACCCTGAAAAGATTACATTTCATCAGTTTTGAAAAATATCCGTTGACGCGTGACGACCTGAAGTTGGCCCATCAGCATTGGCCGGAACTGGCTCCGTGGGCTGAGCCATTACAGGCTCAGTGGCCGCTACCGTTAGCAGGTTGTCATCGACTGCTGTTGGATGAAGGTCGGGTTACGCTGGATTTGTGGTTCGGCGATATTAACGACCTCACCAGTAAGTTGGATGAATCCCTGAACCAGCAGGTCGACGCCTGGTTCCTTGACGGTTTCGCGCCGGCAAAAAATCCCGATATGTGGACGCCAACGCTGTTTAACGCCATGGCCCGGCTGGCCCGTCCGGGCGGCACGCTGGCAACCTTCACCTCCGCAGGTTTTGTCCGGCGGGGCTTGCAGGACGCCGGTTTTACAATGCAGAAATGCAAAGGCTTTGGGCGCAAACGTGAAATGCTGTGCGGCGTGATGGAACAACACCTCACGTTCCCGTCACCCGCACCGTGGTTCTCACGCGCCAGCACGGAAAAACGGGAAGCGGCTATTATCGGGGGCGGTATTGCCAGCGCACTGCTGTCGCTGGCTCTCTTACGTCGTGGCTGGCAGGTAACGCTGTATTGCGCTGACGATAAGCCTGCGCAGGGCGCATCCGGTAATCGTCAGGGCGCACTTTACCCTTTACTCAGTAAACATGACGCCGCCATTAATCTCTTTTTCCCCACCGCATTTACCTTTGCCCGACGTCTGTATGACGCCCTGCCGGTGGATTTTGCCCACGACTGGTGCGGCGTAACGCAACTTGGTTGGGATGAAAAAAGCCAACAGAAAATCACCCAGATGTTGTCGCTTGCCTTACCCGACGACCTCGCGCTGGCCGTTGATGCTGAGCAGGTTCTGCAAACAACCGGCGTCGCAACCAACTGCGGCGGGATTCAGTATCCTGGCGGAGGATGGCTGTGTCCGGCGCAGCTCACCGCCGCCGTACTGGATTACGCCACGACGCTGGGATTACGCACCCATTACCAACATACACTGGCATCACTTGTACAGCAGGAAAACAGCTGGCAGCTTCAGTTTGCGACTGGCGAAACCGTCGAACACGAGGTAGTGGTGCTGGCGAATGGTCATCGCATAAATCGCTTTGATCAGACCCAACCGTTACCGGTTTATTCTGTCGGCGGTCAGGTGAGCCATATCCCCACCACGCCTGCACTATCGGCCCTACATCAGGTGTTGTGTTACGACGGCTACCTCACGCCGCAAAATCCGGCCAATCAGCATCATTGCATCGGTGCGAGCTATCGTCGTGGTGAGGAAGAGACAACGTATCGCGAGGAGGATCAGCAGCAAAACCGCCAGCGTTTACTCGACTGCTTCCCGCATGCCGCATGGGTAAAAGAGGTGGATGTCAGTGGGCAATCGGCACGCTGTGGCGTTCGCTGCGCCACCCGCGATCACTTACCGATGGTCGGCAATGTGCCGGACTATGAGGCAACGCTCAGCCAGTACGCCAATCTGTCAGAACACAAAGAGACCGCCGCGCGCGCACCGGTTTACCGTGACGTCTTTTTGCTGGGCGCGCTGGGCTCGCGCGGACTGTGTTCCGCCCCGCTGTGTGCAGAGATCCTGGCCGCGCAAATGAGTAATGAACCCATCCCAATGGATGCAGAAACCCTTGCCGCGTTAAATCCGAACCGTTTATGGGTGAGAAAATTAGTGAAGGGAAAAGCGGTAAAATCCTGAGGTCATCATTGCGGGCCGCATGAGTCGTTAACGGCATCCGGCCCGCAAGGCAATTATTGTTGTGTCGCCTTCTGGAACAACGTGTCCCACATCTCTTTTACTAACGCCTGGTCACGCGGCGAAAGTTCGCCCGCGCTGATGGCTTTTTCCAGGCTGCTGGTAACATTGGCGTACAGTGCCTCAGCGGAATGGTCATCGCCGCCGTCCAGTTCTGCCACAGCCAGCGTCAAGTGTCCACGCAAGTACCCACTGGCAAACAGCTCATCATCGCTGGCATGTTCTACCATATCGTCGATTAGTACCAGAATGCGTGATTCAAACTCCGCGATCATCTTATTTCCTCATTGTAAACGTGGCAGCCGCTTCAGTTGAGCGCTTCGGGCCACGGGAATTGTTCCGCCTTAAGTTCAGGCGTGTGATAATAATTCTGTAACGCACGAATAAAACGCGCCGGACGTTCAGGAATGCCGTTTTCCAGATACGCCATCACCTGAGCATGAACACGGCGCTGGAACACCACGCGATCCGGTTCAAAGTCCCCTTCCAGGTTGTCGCAGCTAACGTTAAACGGATAGCCCGCCGCCATGCAGAACAGCCAGTCAAATGCCTGGGGCTTCACTTCCACGTCTTCAAACTGACATTGTGTTTTAGCGTCACGCCCGTCTGGGCAGTACCAGTAACCAAAGTCGACCAGTTCACGGCGCGCTTTACCGGCAATGCACCAGTGTGAAATTTCATGTAGTGCACTGGCGTAGTAGCCATGGGCAAAAACGATCCGGTGATACGGCAATTCTGTATCTGCAGGAAGGTAGATCGGTTCGTCATCGCCTTTAATCAGACGGGTATTAAATTCATCGGCAAAGCAGCCGTTAAAAATATCAATTAACTGTTCATAGTGATGGGTCGTATTCATTAGTTCATCCCCAGCCAGTGGAGAATCTCCTGTCCATGATTATCATAAAGTAGCTTGGCGCTCATCACTGCGGAGACAATGACGATCATTGGCCGAATCAGTTTTTGTCCTTTGCTGAGGACCAGTCGTGACCCCATTCGTGCGCCAATAAATTGGCCGATGAGCATCACAAAACCGGTGGCCCAAATCACTTTGCCCCCCAGCGCGAACAGCAGCAGCCCGCCGATATTCGAGGTGGCATTCAAGACTTTGGCGTGCGCCGTGGATTTCGCCAGGTTGTAACCGCACAGCATGACAAAGGCCAGCGCGTAAAACGATCCGGCTGCCGGGCCAAAAAAGCCATCGTAAAAACCGACGCAGCCCCCGGCGACCAGCGCAAAAGGCAGGCCGTACAGCCGACGCTGTCGGTCTTCTTCACCCAGCTTAGGCATTAACAGAAAGTAGAGACCGATACAGATAACCAGAATCGGCAGGATCTGGCGCAAAATGTCCGACTGCACATGCTGGACCAGCAGCGCGCCGCTCATTGAGCCGATGAAGGTCATGGCGATATTAAGCTTCTGGTCGGCCAGGTTCACCACGCCACGGCGGATAAAATAGAGCGAAGCGGAGATGGACCCTCCGCAGGCTTGCAGTTTATTCGTTGCCAGCGCCTGAGCTGGCGGCATGCCTGCTGCCATCAGCGCAGGAATGGTGAGTAAGCCGCCGCCACCCGCCAGGGAATCAATAAATCCCGCCAGAATGGCCACAAAAAAAAGAACGCCCAACAGCAGCGGAGACACCATAAACAGATCGGCAAAATTATCCATTAAAGTACATGCTCATCCAGTAGCGCCTGGCAGGAAGGCGGCAACGGAGGCGGTGTCTTCTTCTCAGGCTTAGTGGTTCCCGGTTTAGGAGGTTCGAACCAGCTTTGCAGCTCCGCGCCACAGCCATCACCCGGTGGAGGTAACGGTTGATCTTCGCACTCAAGACTGTCGGCAGGACAACGTAACCGGACATGCATATGTGCACGGTGTTGGAACCATGGCCGCACTTTACGTAACCAGTCCCTGTCGCTCCCTGCATCCAGACAAAGTTGCTGTTTAATTGCCGGATTCACGAAAATACGCGTTACATCATTATCTTTTGCCGCCAGCCTGATCAGACTGAAAATCTCCGGCTTCCACAGTGACGGTACGACACGTTTGCCATCCTGAGCGACCAGATCCAGCGCCTGTGGTCGCAGCAGTTGCGACTGCGTCCAGCGCGTCTTTGGCAGTTGCAGGAAAATATCGACATCCAGCCCCGTCTGGTGGCTGGCGTGTCCGCCGTTGAAACGTCCACCGGCCGGCATACCCATATCGCCGATTAACACCGTCCCCAGTCCCAGATTATTGGCCTGGGTACTCAGACGCTGGATGAACGTCACCAGGTCAGGATGACCAAAATAGCGACGTTGATCGGTGCGCATCACCTGATAGTGTTCGGACTGTACGGGCAGCGTCTCTGCCCCCACAATGCAGCCATTGGAAAACGCGCCGATAGACTGCGCGCTACCTGCCACCGGGTGGGTAATTTTCTGCCAGGGCGTCGCCGCCAGGCAGGCCGAACTGGCAAACAGTGCCAGCGCCGCAAGTGCCGTTTTTTTCATTTCTTACCAGCGTGGAATGTCAGTCTTTACATCCGCATTCTGCGCCCGCTGACGCAGCAGGTGATCCATCAGCACAATCGCCAGCATGGCTTCTGCGATCGGCACCGCGCGGATCCCAACGCACGGATCGTGACGTCCTTTGGTTATCATCTCGACTTCTTCGCCAAAGCGGTTAATAGTGCGCCCGGGAACGGTAATACTGGAAGTCGGTTTCAGCGCCATATGTGCAACAATTTGTTGCCCGCTGCTGATGCCCCCCAGAATGCCGCCAGCATGGTTACTCTGGAAACCCTCTTTGGTGATTTCATCACGGTTCTGACTACCGCGCAACGCAACAACGTCGAAGCCGTCGCCAATCTCCACGCCTTTCACCGCATTAATGCTCATCAACGCATGGGCGATGTCAGCATCCAGACGGTCAAAAACAGGTTCGCCGAGACCGGCCGGTACACCGCTTGCAACCACGGTCACTTTTGCACCGATGGAGTCACCCTCTTTCTTGAGTGCGCGCATCAGTTCATCCAGCGCGGTGATTTTGTCCGGATCCGGGCAAAAGAACGGGTTTTGTTCGACCTGAGACCAGTCTTTAATTTCCAGCGGAATATTGCCCATTTGGGTCAGGCATCCGCGGATTTCTACGCCGAATTTTTCCGCCAGGTATTTTTTGGCAATCGCCCCGGCCGCCACGCGCATTGCCGTTTCGCGCGCGGACGAACGCCCGCCGCCACGGTAGTCACGCACGCCGTATTTCTGCTCGTAGGTGTAGTCGGCATGGCCTGGACGAAAAACATCCTTAATGGCGCCGTAATCCTGCGAACGCTGATCGGTATTTTCAATCAACAGGCCAATACTGGTGCCGGTGGTGACGCCGTCAAACACGCCGGAAAGGATTTTCACCTGATCCGGCTCGCGACGCTGCGTGGTGTAACGCGAGGTTCCCGGACGACGTCTGTCGAGATCGTGCTGCAGATCAGCTTCTGTCAGCGGAATACCCGGCGGAACACCATCAACGATACAGCCGAGCGCCAGCCCGTGTGATTCACCGAAGGTCGTTACGCGAAAGAGTTGTCCAATTGTGTTTCCTGCCATCACCGCTCCGTTATCGTTGTTGTGTGTGCGCGTGTCGTTAATCTTTATAGATGCTGAAATGTTCACGAGCGGCAATCAGCTGCGCTTTGGTCAGCATGAATACGCCATCACCGCCGTTGTCGAATTCCAGCCACGTAAACGGCACGTCCGGATATTGTTCCATCAGATGTACCATGCTGTTACCGACTTCACAAATCAGAATACCGTTGTCTGACAGGTAGTCCGGCGCATTGCCAAGAATGCGACGGGTCAGCTTCAGCCCATCACTTCCGGACGCCAGGCCCAGCTCAGGTTCGTGGCGATACTCATTAGGCAGATCGGACATATCTTCCGCATCCACATACGGCGGGTTGGTCACAATCAGGTCATACTGTACTTTCAGCAGGTCACGGAACAGATCGGAGCGGATCGGTGTCACGTGATTGATCAGACCATGCTCTTCAATATTGTGCTCGGTCACCGCCAGGGCGTCAGTGGAAATATCCACCGCGTCCACTTCGGCTTCCGGGAAGGCATACGCACAGGCAATAGCAATACACCCGCTGCCGGTACACATATCGAGAATGTGCTGCGGCTGCTCGCTGATAAGACCGGCAAAGCGATTATTGATCAGCTCGGCAATCGGTGAGCGCGGCACCAGCACGCGTTCATCAACATAGAATTCATGACCGCAGAACCAGGCTTTGTTGGTCAGGTAGGCAACCGGGATACGCTCGTTAACGCGGCGAATCACGCGCTCAACAATACGGTGGCGTTCGCTGGAGGTCAGGCGCGCAGTGCGCATATCTTCAGGAATATCCAGCGGCAGGTAGAGTGACGGCAGCACCAGTTGTACCGCCTCATCCCATGGGTTATCCGTCCCGTGACCATACCAGATATTCGCCGCGCTAAAACGGCTGACCGCCCAACGCAACATGTCCTGAATGGTATGCAGTTCACTCACTGCTTCATCAACGAAAATTTTATCCACGTATTCCTCCAGGGCATGCTCGTATTAAATTCGGCGGCTAGTTTGCCACGAAGACGGCGATAAATCAGCATTCACGCCGAGCCTGAGCGCGAAAATTGCGTTTTAAGCGATCGGATGCCCATCGAGTCGGGTTAAACTAACGGAAAATAAAAGATGAGACGCTCAAATGAAAAAGAAAACATCGCTCAGCGAGGAGGATCAGACGCTGTTTCGCCAGTTGATGACCGGCACTCGTCAAATTAAGCAGGACACGATTGTCCATCGACCACCGCGTAAAAAAATCACCGAGGTGCCGGTTAAAAGGCTGTTGCAGGAACAGGCTGATGCCAGCCACTATTTCTCTGATGAGTTTCAGCCGCTGTTGAACACAGAGGGTCCGGTCAGATATCTGCGGGCCGACGTCAGCCACTTTGAACTGAAGAAAATGCGCCGTGGTGACTACTCCCCGGAACTGTTTCTTGATTTACACGGGCTGACGCAACAGCAGGCTAAACAGGAACTCGGGGCGCTGATTGCCGCCTGTCGTCGTGAACACGTCTTCTGCGCCTGCGTCATGCACGGCCACGGAAAGCACGTTCTGAAACAGCAAACGCCGCTTTGGCTGGCGCAACATCCGCACGTGATGGCTTTTCATCAGGCGCCTAAAGAGTACGGCGGCGACGCCGCGCTGCTGGTGCTGATTGAAGTGGAAGAGTGGTTACCGCCCGAACTTCCCTGAGAACGGAAAACAGAAAGAGCCGCAGTTGCGGCTCTTTTTATTGCAGGCTCATGTCAAAGACGTTTTACCGGATGGCTGCGCTCGCGCTTGATCCGGCCAACGAAACGACTATATCGCTTTCGCCATCTTCAGATTACACGGGCTCATCTGCCAGTTGAAAACGCCCTTTCCGCTCTCATCAAGCGTGACGCTGGCAATCGCAGATGTGGTAAACATCGGCGGCGTTTCACCCGGACACAGCTCGGACACCAGATATCCCACCAAAGGCAGGTGAGAAATGACCAGCGCCGTAGCGACACCTTCATTGGTCAGTGCCTGTAAATAGGCGCTGACCAGACCGACATCGCCGCAGGGAGTCAGCTCCGGTAAAACATCCACACCGGTTGGCAGGTTCATACATTCCCCGACCACATCCAGCGTTTGTTCGGCTCGCAGGAACGGGCTCACCAGAACACGTTCGATATCCACTTTTTGACCTTTCAGCCAGTTCGCCATCAGGCGAGATTCGTCACAACCGCAGGAGGTTAAGGGACGAACCGAATCACTGGCGGCATCGAGGGCCGCGTCGCCGTGACGCATGATAAAAACTTGCATATTGCACCGCTTTTGTTAACCAGAAACACCAACACCTTTAGCCAACGCCCCTATTGGCGAGGGTAAATGTGTGGTGGCCGGCATTGTGCCTTATCCATTCACCGAATGAAACGCTGTTTTTTACCTTAATGGCGTAAGTATAGTCAATCTCTGTTTACATTTTGAGCTTAACTCGTACATTCGGTGCGGATTCATCTTACCTTTGACCTCATGAATTCAGGTCAGTTTCCCCGTGCTTCCAGAAACTATCTCCGCGTTCCGCCATCTGCAGTAACGGTTCACACGGCGTAAACCGGGAACCATACTGTGTAGTCAGTCGTTGCAGAACCGCAACCACTTCACCCGCCCCGAGGGAGTCCATATACCGGAACGGGCCGCCGAGGAATGGCGGAAAACCAATACCAAACACAGCGCCGATGTCACCATCGCGTGCGCTGCGGATAATCTTCTCATCGAAACAGCGTGCCGCTTCGTTGAGCATTAACATGACACACCGCTCTGCAATCTGCGGGCCAATGAGTTTGCTCTGCCCCTGGACGCCAATAAGCGTATAAATTGCAGGGTCGACCTGTTTTTTGCTTTTACGCCCTTTCGCACCATAAAGATAGAAACCCCGACCATTTTTTCTACCTTTGCGATCATCATTCAAAATTGAAGCAACAACATTTGCAGGTGCGCTAAAACGTTCACCGTAAGCGGCTTCCAGTACAGGTATAATTTTAGTGCCTGTATCAATTCCGACCTCATCCAAAAGTTGGATTGGCCCTACCGGAAAACCAAACTTTACCAGCGCAGCATCAATCTGCTCAACGCGCTCGCCCTCGGTCAATAAGCGGATAGCTTCGTTGATGTACGGAGCAAGAATGCGATTTACATAGAACCCGGCCTTATCCTGCACCACAATCGGCGTTTTCCCCTGTTTTTTCGCCAGTTTAACCGTGGTGGCAATAGTGCGTTCGGACGTAGTTGTATGAGGAATAACTTCCACTAGCGGCATTTTTTCTACCGGACTAAAGAAGTGCAAACCAATGACCTGCTCAGGTCGCGCCGCATTGGCCGCAATGTCGCCAATGGGTAGAGATGAGGTGTTGGAGGCAAAAATGGTATGAGGCGCACAATTGTGCTCAACATCTGCCACCATCTGTTGTTTCAACGCCAGATCTTCAAACACTGCCTCAATTACCAGATCTCGATGCGCAAAACCGCGAAAATCGGTGGTGCCTGAAATCAGCGCCAGCTGTTTGTCACGCTCGCCGGCTTTGAGATGGCGGCGGCGAACTTTTGTTTCAAGCTGATCCCAACTGTATTTCAGCGCGTGGTTGATTCCCTTAGCATTGATATCTTTTATACGCACCGGCAAGCCGCCTTTGCAGGCCGTCACGTAGGCAATCCCCCCGCCCATCAGCCCCCCGCCCAGAACCCCGACGCTGTTTAGCGGACCGGGTTGTACCTCGCTACCGGGATCTTTTTTCACGTCGGTGTTTGCAAAAAAGACGTTACGCAGAGCCTGAGACTGCGGCGTCATCGCCAGCTCACCAAACGCGCGGGCTTCGGCGTCATAGCCGCTGCTGCTGCCCTGCGCCAGACCAGTCTCGATCACCTCAAGAATACGATGGGTTGCGGGGTAATTTCCCTGCGTTTTCTGTGCGGTCTTTTTACCGACCATACGGAACAGCAGCGCCCGCCCCAGCGGTCCGGCCAGAATGCGTTCCCGTACCGGCAGGCTATGGTGTACCGAACTCTCCTTTTTAGCCAGTTCCACCGCCGCTTCTAGCAAAATGGTCTGCGGCACAACCTCGTCCACCAACCCCACTTTCAGCGCCTGTTTAGCGCGTAATTGTTTGCCGGTCAGGATCATGTCCAGCGCAGTGCTAACGCCAATCAGACGGGGCAACCGCTGCGTGCCGCCAGAGCCGGGTAACAGACCAAGCTGTACTTCCGGCAGGCCCAGCACGGTTTTAACGTCATCAGTACAAATGCGGCTATGACACGCCAGCGCCATCTCCAGACCGCCGCCCAGACAGGCTCCGTGAATGGCAGCGATAACCGGGATCGGCAACGCATTAATTTCCGCCATCATCTGTTGCCCCTGACGAGCCAGGGCTTCGGCTTCCTGCGCACTGCGGCAGTTGCCGATCATATTGATATCCGCCCCGGCGATGAAATTATCCGGCTTCGCCGAAATAAACACCACGCCACGCAGATCTTTGTTATCGCGAATTTGTTTCAAAATAGCCCGCACCTGAGAAGCAAACTCCGCTTTCAGGGTATTCATTTTCTCTCCGGGCACATTAATGGAGACCACCGCCACGTTATCCAGACGCACGTGTAGCGTAAAAGCCGATGCCATTTCCATTATTCCGCCTCCAGAACCATTGCCGCACCCAGACCACCCGCCGCACACGCGGTGACCAAACCAAACCCACCACCACGACGCCGTAATTCATGCAGCGTTTGGGTGATCATGCGCGCGCCGGTCGCGGCGAAAGGGTGTCCGTAGGCAATCGAACCGCCCAGCACGTTAAATTTGCTGTCATCCACTTCGCCAGTGGCATGTGCCCTACCCAGAACGTCACGAGCAAAACGTTCGCTGCCAAGCAGTTGAATATTCGCCAGCGTCTGCGCGGCAAAGGCTTCATGCATATCAATCAGCGTGAGATCGGCCAGAGTCAGGCCCGCGCGCTCCAGAGCCAACGGCGTCGACCACGCCGGGCCCAGCAGCATATCCTGCCAGACGTCGATGGCAGTAAACGCAAAACTGCGTAGATAGCCCAGCGGCACCAGTCCCAGCTCTTTCGCCCGGGACTCCGTCATCAAAATCACCGCAGCGGCGCCGTCGGTCAACGGTGTACTGTTTGCCGCCGTGACGGTACCGTGTTTACGGTCAAACGCCGGGCGCAGTTTGGCGTAATCCGCCAGCGTAGAGTTTCCGCGAATATTGTTATCTTCTGAGAAGGGATCTTTAAACGGCGGAGCATAGGTGGTCATCACCTCGTCTGCCAGTTTGCCTTCGGCCCAGGCCTGAGCGGCTCGCTGATGCGAACGGTACGCCAGCGCATCCTGCTGCTCACGCGTGATGCCGTAGGTTTTCGCCATTTGCTCTGCCGTATCCCCCATACGTAAGCCGGTGGAATACTCAGCAACTGCAGGTGGGACCGGCATCAGGTCGCGCAAACGCAGTCGGGAAAAAAGCTTCAGCCGCTGACCGGTGGTGCGGGCTTTATTGACGTCCACCAACACCCGCGCCAACTTTTTGCTGACGCCAATTGGCAGCACGGAAGAGGAGTCGGCCCCGCCAGCAATACCCGCACGGATGGTTCCTGCCATCAGGCTTTCCGCGACATTCGCCACCGCCTGAAAACTGGTGGCGCAGGCTCTGCTCACGCTGTAGGCATCGGTATGTACGTTCATCCCGGTGCCCAGCACAATTTCACGGGCGATATTGGGCGCTTCCGGCATTTGCACAACCTGGCCAAAAACCAGTTGCTCAATGGCATCGGCAGGAATTTCACTGCGCGCCAGCAACTCACCGACGACCATTTTTCCCAAATCAACGGCGGGAACGCCATGAAACGCGGTTGCCTGACGGGCAAAAGGCGTACGCAATCCGCTCACAATGGCGATGCGATCGCCCTGACGGGTAACCAGCGGTAAAGCCTGACTCATAACACTCCCCTGTTAAAAAATAAAATAAGTGGTCTGACCTGATCACAGTCTTAACCAATTTTTTACATTTAGCCAAGTGGAGAGAAATGAAAGTGGGAGCTATGGCACAGTGAATAATCACTGCTTGTTACGAAAATGCCCTTGTCAGAAGGTGGCAAGGGCACTGAAAGAAGGGATTAACGCAGACCCAGCTGGAAGATCAGGGTTTCGGCTTCACAGGCGAAAACAAAATCGATATCCAGACGAACACCCTCAGCTTCTTCAGTAAAGGTTGGGGTGATTTGGCAAGGCTCAGATTCTACGCCACGCGCCTTCTCGGTGAGAGCAGCCAGCGTTTCTTCTGCCTGTGCGCGAGTCGCGAACACACGGCTGTATGACGCGGTGCAATCGGTGTTGTCCATGATGGTACCAACATCCATACAGCAGCAAACCGGGGTTTCATCAGCACTGCATTTACTCATTGTAGATTTCCTCTGTATTCGCACCAAGGGTGCCAGATAAACGTTGGGGATATTTTACGCTCCCATTATCCTCCTCTCCAGTCGTTAATTGTGCGAAATGCGATAAGCGACCGAAATCACACTTAAAAATGATCCAAAACAAAAATCGCCCGAACAGGTGAGTGCGCATCCCCGCAATTTTGCCAGCTGGATCGCGTTTTTAAGATCATATTTGAAAAAACTTATAAACATACTTGCAACATTCTATCTGGTCGGACCTATACTCTCGCCACTGGTCTGATTTCTATGTGGTACCTCAGACCCTACACTTCGCGCTCCTGTTACGGCATGTAACATTGTTTGTATAAAAATAAATCGATGAGGTTATGGTCATGAGCCAGAAAACCCTGTTTACAAAGTCTGCTCTCGCAGTCGCAGTGGCAATTATTTCCACACAGGCCTGGTCTGCAGGCTTTCAGTTAAACGAATTTTCTTCCTCTGGCCTTGGCCGGGCATATTCGGGTGAAGGCGCTATCGCAGACGACGCAGGTAACGCCAGCCGCAACCCGGCACTGATCATGATGTTCGATCGCCCTACTTTCTCAGCAGGTGCGGTGTATATCGATCCAGACGTTAATATCTCCGGTAAATCGCCATACACCGGGCGCAGCACCAATGCGGACAACATCGCCCCGACGGCATGGGTTCCGAATGCGCACTTCGTGATGCCTATTAACGAGCAGTTTGGCTGGGGCGCGTCTGTCACCTCTAACTATGGTCTGGCGACCGAATTTAACGACAGCTACATTGTCGGTGAATACGGCGGCAAGACCGACCTTAAAACGGTCAACCTTAACCTCAGCGGCGCCTATCGCCTGAATGATAGCTGGAGCTTCGGCCTTGGTTTTAACGCCGTTTATGCTGACGCCAAAATTGAACGTTATTCCGGTGAAATGACCGCAGCATTACCGAAGGTCAGCCCTAAAATTGCAAGCATGGAAGGTGATGAATGGGGTTACGGCTGGAACGCGGGTATTTTGTATGAGCTGGATAAAGATAACCGCTGGGGCTTAACCTATCGTTCAGAAGTTAAAATCGATTTCGACGGTGATTATAAGAGCGGCATCAGAAGCCAGGCCAACGGCTTACCGGGTGCTGGCGTGACGTTCCCATGGGGTACAACCAACACGACCGTTCCGGGCGCATTGACGCTTAACCTGCCGGAAATGTGGGAACTGTCTGGCTATAACCGCGTAGCACCGCAATGGGCCGTTCACTACAGCATCGCTTACACCAGCTGGAGTCAGTTCCAGGAGTTGAAAGCAACGGGCACCAACGGACAAACATTGTTCTATAAAGAAGAAGGCTTCCGGGACTCTTACCGCCTCGCGCTGGGTACGACCTACTACATGGATAAAAACTGGACGTTCCGTACTGGTATCGCCTACGACGATAGCCCGGTTCCTGCGGATAAACGCTCCATCTCCATTCCAGACCAGGACCGCCTGTGGCTGAGCGCGGGTACGACCTACGCGTTCAATGAAGATGCGTCTATCGACATCGGTGCTTCTTATATGCACGGGCAGAACGTGACCATCAAAGAAGGTCCATATACCTTCGAATCTGAAGGTAAAGCCTGGCTGTTCGGTACCAACTTTAACTACGCATTCTGATTTTCTTCAGGCGTAAAAAAGGTGAGCTTTTTAGCTCACCTTTTTATTTGTACCTCTTCCTTATTCGGAATCGATATCTTTTAAATCATCCTGAATAGCTTGCGCGTTCGGGTTTTCTTCTGGTTTGAGTTTCCCGCCGTTCGCGATGAAGTCATGACGCTGGAAGTAAGCTTCACGCACCATAATGTACGGATCGGAAGATTGACGCAGCAGACCGTCGGAGTCGAGCAGTTGCGCGCGGGTTTCAATCCCTTCAATGGTCCATTTACCGACCGACAACGGCCAGGTCAGCCACGACAGAACCGGATACAGCGTATCCACCATATCACCACCGTCATCACGTACCGTGAAGCTGCCGTAGAACGGAAGCTGCATATACGGACCGTAACCTACATCATAGTGACCTAACGTACTGCCGAAACGATGTGGTTCAACGCGCTGCAGTTTTGGATTCGCCATGCCCGCAACATCGATAAAGCCGCCCATACCTAGCAAGGTGTTCAGGAAGAAACGGGTGAAATGCACCATCCCCTGATAAGGATCGCCCTGCAGGAAATAGTTGACCATTACGGCCGGCTCTTCGAGGTTGCCCGTAAAGTTGCTCAAACCGTTTCTGGCCGGCTGCGGAACATAATCACGCCAGGCTACAGCCACCGGTCGAACAACATACGGATCCAGCACATTAAAGTTGAAGTTGTACATGGTGCGGTTGAACCCTTCAAACGGATCCGAGCGCCCCTGCTGTTCTGTACCGGAGCTCGCACACCCCACCAAAAGTGTGGTTCCCAGCGCAAGCGCCGACAGGCGAAGCTTCATAAGTGTCTCCCTGTGTATTATGGCTATCGCTGATTGCCATCCATGACGGAACAATAAGGTATCCGCCGGTTTAGATGTGAGCGATTGTAACAGCACGTCAAACGATGTCTATATACCCTAACTTACTGATTTGATCATAGCCTGGTAAGGTAGACCTCGCGGTGTTTCTATTTTACCGAATCCGATAAATACAAACGTTACCATTTTTGCGATTTCAGAGTTTCTCCCGCCAGTTCCTGGATAAAAACCGCTACGCTTTAGCAATACGTGCTTATTCAGGACTCAAAAATGAATGACATCGAAAAAGAAAAAATTGATCAACACAGCAACGAACTCGAAGTAGAAAGTGAAGAGAAGTTGCAGGGTAAAAAGATAGAAGTCGACGAGGACCGACTTCCTTCCCGTGCCATGGCGATTCACGAACATATTCGCCAGGACGGGGAAAAAGAGATGGAGCGCGATGCGATGGCGCTGCTGTGGTCAGCTATCGCCGCTGGGCTATCGATGGGAGCCTCTTTACTGGCAAAGGGCATTTTTCACGTACAGCTTGAGGGCGTTCCCGGCGGGTTCTTACTGGAAAACCTCGGTTATACCTTCGGGTTTATCATCGTTATCATGGCCCGCCAACAGCTCTTTACCGAAAACACCGTAACCGCTGTCCTGCCGGTCATGCAAAATCCAACCCTCGGCAATTTTGGTTTACTGATGCGTCTGTGGAGCGTGGTCTTGCTGGGTAACATTATCGGCACCGGCATTGCGGCATGGGCGTTTGAATATATGCCAATTTTTGATGAAGAGACTCGCGACGCCTTTGTCAAAATTGGGATGGACGTTATGAAAAATAGCCCGACGGAGATGTTTTCCAACGCGATTATTTCCGGTTGGCTGATCGCCACCATGGTGTGGATGTTTCCCGCAGCGGGCGCGGCAAAAATTGTCGTCATTGTTCTGATGACCTGGCTTATTGCGTTGGGTGATACCACGCACATCGTCGTCGGCTCGGTTGAGATTCTCTACCTGGTCTTTAACGGCACGCTGCACTGGAGCGACTTCTTCTGGCCGTTCGCGCTTCCAACACTTGCCGGGAATATTTGCGGTGGGACATTTATCTTCGCGTTGATGAGCCATGCGCAAATTCGCAATGATATGAGCAATAAACGCAAAGAAGAGGCCCGATTAGAGGCTGAGCGGGAACAAAAAGAGCAGAAAAACCAGAAGAAACAATCCTGAATGGCGACTGTTTGAGCAGTCAGGCGGACACAGACTTACCGTTGCAGGTAAAAAACGCTATACTCGTGCCGCTTCGTCCCCTTAGTTAAATGGATATAACGAGCCCCTCCTAAGGGCTAGTTGCAGGTTCGATTCCTGCAGGGGACACCATAGCCTGCCATTTTATCCCCGACGCTTTGCAACTCCCCGCAATCTGGCATCCCCCCGGACGTTAAGGGTATAATCCTGAGAACTCTTTTTACTGGATTTAGAAACGAACATGACAAAACTCACCCTACAAGAGCAGATGCTTAAAGCTGGCTTAGTCACCAGTAAAAAAATGGCGAAGGTGCAAAGAACGGCGAAAAAGTCGCGCGTTCAGGCGCGTGAGGCCAGAGAGGCGGTTGAAGAAAATAAAAAAGCACAGGTTGAGCGTGATAAGCAACTCAGCGAGCAGCAAAAGCAAGCAGCCCTGTCGAAAGAATACAAAGCTCAGATTAAGCAGCTGATTGAAATGAATAAAATCACCATTTCAAGAGGCGATATTGGTTATAACTTTACCGACAACAATCTGATTAAAAAAATCTACGTTGATAAAGTTACCCAGACTCAGTTAATCAAGGGGCGTCTTGCCATTGCGCGTCTGGCCGCTGAAAGTGATCGCGAGAGCGAATACGCCATCATCCCGGCGGTGGTTGCCGATAAGATCGCGCAGCGTGACGCCAGCTACATTGTCTTAAATTGCGAATTGAGCCAGGAAGATAAGGACGAAGATGACCCGTACGCTGACTTTGTCGTACCTGATGATTTGATGTGGTAAGAGATATGGCCAGATAATTTTCTGGCCTCCGTTCGAATATTTCGATGAGCGCTAGAACTTATAGTGCTCTTTACTCAGCCCGTATTTTCGCATTCTCAGATACAGCTTCTTACGCGGAATTTGCAGATACTCTGCCACCTCATTAATCCGCCCCTGATGAATATTGAGCGCTTCCGTAATGATTTGTCGTTCATACTCTTCTACCCGACGATCCAGCGGGGTCGGCTCGGGCATATGCATCTGCGGGTTGGCAGTTTCAGCCAACGGGAGTAACCCGACGGCAAACAACTCTGCGGCATTTGCCAGTTCCCGTACATTGCTCAACCATACTCGTCGCCGCATGCCTTTTAGCAATTCCCCGTCGACTTCAGGCACGGGATGGTTTAACCGCAGACAGGCTTTATGCAGGTAGTGATGAAATAACGGCTCGATGTCGTCCGGGCGCAGAGACAGCGGTTGGCAGGCGATTTGCGTCATGGCAAAGCAATAATAGAGTTCTGCCACAATCTGGTGGGTTGCCGCCAACTCCACCAAGGACGTCTCCCCGATCCCAATCAAGCGAAAAGGACGCCGCTCTTGACTTTGCAACTGCACCAGATGGTGCTGCTGCTCGCGCGTCAGGCATTCAATATGGCTCAGTACCAGCGTTCCCCCTTGAGCCTGATCAATGAGCGCGTTGAGCTGAACCGCATTTCCGGATGTCAGGTCTGCACGTATAAATGGCCCGTGGACGTTACGTCCCAGCTGATGCAGATACCGCGCGCCCGTCATGCGTCCTGTTCCGGGTTCACCATAAAACCAGACGGCGATATCCGTTTCTGCCAGTTGCTGTAGTCGCTGGCGGAATTGCGTTGCCCAGTCACTGTATCCGACCAGTTCAACCTGTAATTTCTGCTGGCAGTAATGACGACGCGCAATTACGGACTGCCTCTGACGCAGGGCATCCTCAACCTGCGCCAGCAGCTTGCCAGGATCGACCGGCTTTTGCAGAAAGTCCCATGCGCCTTTCTTCACTGCATCCACCGCCATCGGGACATCGCCGTGTCCGGTGATCAGCAGGATCGGCAGTTGATTATCATCCTGATGAAACAGAGTCATCAGATCGATCCCCGAACAGCCCGGCATACATACATCGCTTAATACGATCCCTGGCCAGTCGGCAGGCATCAGATTTCTGGCGTCAAACGGATTGTTACAGGCCAGGACGCGATATCCTGCCTGCTCCAACAATAACGTGTAAGCATCGAGCACATCGGCATCGTCATCAATCAGCAGAACAGAACATTCATCACTCAACATCATTTACATCCGTCAGGTTGAATTGCAGGACTACGCAGGCATTGCGCTCCAGCGTTGACGCCAGGCGTAACTCACCGTTCATTTGCGTCATTAACGATACACAAATCGACAAACCAATGCCGAGACCCACATCCTTACTGGTCGTAAATGGCTTCAATAGCGACGGTAACAACGCCTGAGGCCAACCGGGTCCGTTATCAGCGATCAATACGCACAGCGTTTTGCCCTGAGCCCGCCAGCTCACCTCAATTTCAGCCGTAGCCGGACAGGCGTCGAGCGCGTTTGCCAGCACATTAACCAGTACCTGCTGGATCCTCACCTCATCACCGAGTACCCATACGGTCTCCGGCGGGAGCGTTAGCCTGCCCTGCTGTGGCTTATGACGCATGGCTAACAGTTCCCAAGCCGCACTAAAAGTTTGCCGCAAATCAACCGGATGCAACGGCGCCCCCGGCTCGGCCCGACGCGCAAACTGGCGCAGCGAGCGAATAATGGCATCAATGCGGGTAATCAGCCCTTGCGCTTTGGTTAAAGTGCTTCTTGCCTGCGCTGATTGTCCCTGTTCAATGGCCCTTCCCGCCGTGAACAAGTACATCGATAGCGCGTTCAGCGGTTGGTTTATTTCATGCGCCAGAGTGGTCATGGTCTGGCCGACCACCGCCAGTTTCGCCGTCTGAATCAGCTCATCCTGCGTGGCGCGAAGATCGGACTCAATCTCTTTACGCTCAGCCACTTCCTGCTCAAGCTGATTTTTTTGCGTATTAAGCTGCCCCAGCGTATGGCGTAGCAAGCCCGCGATGCGCCCTAACTCATCGCGACCATACACCGGGATAGTGGCATCCGTTCTACCGAGACCGATCTGCACCACGGCCTGATTCAGTGCGGTAAAACGCTTCACCAGTCGGGAGCGGATAAAGTAGTGGTTGAGCGTCCAGGCGAGAAGCAGCGCCAGTAAAGTCGCCAGCAGAATCAGTCCACCGCTGACGCGAACAATCTGCTCCAGGCGCTGATTAAACATCTGCATTTGCTGATGACTGCTGCCCAGTTGCGCCTCAAGCAAGGTACGAAAGCGCCCAAGCGTCGCTTCTCTGGCGTGATTAGCATCAACAAGGGCCTTTTGCGCCGCCACGTAGTCGCGCATTGTGTCGGGCATTTTATTTTTCATCATGCCAATTTCCAGCAACTCATCAATAGTTTGGCGCAACGTTATGGTACTGGGCCAGTCATCCAGCGTACGGATATTTTCATCCGCCGTTGTTTTCAAATTCGCCAGATAACGAATGTGGGTCTCCACCAACATACCGTCATCGCTACCGGACTTCAGCTCGTTCAGCCTGTCACGCAGATCGTCGACGATTTGATTCTCAATTCTCGCCAGTGTGTAAACCTGCTGCTGTTCGTTTTGCACTTCCCGGGCACGTTTCAGGTATTGCGCCGCATCACCATTTTTGGCCTCAATTTGATCCAGCAGAGTTCCCTGTTGCCAGGTAAAATCCTGCACCAGTGAGTTCAACTCGGTCGTAAAATCATCATGCAGCCAATCTATGCGCGCAGACAATTCACTTACTTTTTCTCGTACCAGAAACATGTTGTAGAGCACCCTGTCCAGCTCCGTCATCAGGGTACGGCTGTCTTGCAAAATGACCGCCAGTTGCTGCTGTTCCGCGGGCTGCAATCCACGGCTTAACGTCTCAATCTTATCCAAATGCTGGATTATCTGGTTGCGCAGTTGCAGTCTTACCGTGGTATTGGGAGCCAACAGGAACTCATTGAGCTGATCCACCACCAGGTTGAGATTGCCTTCAATTAAAAAAGCGGAATGGACGCGCGGGAAGTAGTCATCCAGCGAATAGCGGATCTGCGAGCTCTGCTCATGCCAGGAATACAGACTGACGCAACTCACGCTTAACGTCAGCAACGCCCCTGTCAGGAAGGCCCCGCGCAGACTGCTGCTAATGCTAAGCTGACGAAGACGTTGCAGTAACGACCCGCCCTTCATTTTAATTCTTCCAGTTTGGCGATAGCCTGGCGCTGGTTTTTGAGAAACCATAGCTGCCATTCCATCATCTGCTGTTCAGCAACGCTTTTATTCTCGAATTGCGCAAGCCAGGCCTCATCTTCACTACTGCTGGCGTCTATCGGGACGCTGGTCAATAACGCTCGTATTTCAGGGAGAGGCCGTTTTAGCCGCGCTTCGGCGCTATACAGCGCTCGCCAGGCATCCTTCAATTGCGCGAGACGAAAACTGATGGCGGTATCAAACATCCGCTGCACCAACTGCTGCCGCTTGAGGATCAGGCGATAATTTAGTGGTGCCTGGTCCATCAGAATGGCCTGCTGAGCAGCACGCGGATTATCGGCGGGCAACCGCGTGACCGGATATTTCCCGGTATTCGCATCGGCAAGGATCCGCTGCCCTTGAGGACTCAATAAATAGCGAATAAAACGACGGGCTTCACCGGCATGCTGGCTATTGTTCAACACCGCCACATAGGTTGGCGACACTGCGGAATGCGGAAAATAGTTAAACGCCAGATGCGGGTCGTTGAGCAGCAGATTGGCGTAATTATCAATCACCGGCCCAGCAACGCCTAATCCACTTTTAATTTTGTCAGCAACGCCGAAACTGCGCGAGGAAATCGTCACCAGATTGCCGGCACTTGCCAGCAGCGTCGCCCATCCTTGTTCCCACCCTTTTTGCTGCAGCAGTGATTCCACCATCAAATGGTTGGTATCCGAACGTGACGGGCTACTCATCAACAGCGCGCCCTGATACTGGGGGTGCGTTAAATCCCCCCAGTCAGTCGGAGCCGGTAAATGCCGCGCCGCCAGCGCAGAACGGTTAATCAACAGGCCAAAACCTGATATTGCCACCGCCACGGACGTAGAACGGATGGACTCCGGCACCAGGCGTTGACTCTCAGGCAGCGCATTATCAAAGGGAGCCAGCTTCTGATGTTCCTGCAAATGCTGCAACAGCATGGGAGAGGAGGTCAAAATCAGATCAACATTGTCCGCGTTCGCCGTATCGAGCAGTTGTTCCAGAGAGGCACTGGTGCGGTTTAGCGTACGAATCATTACCGACCCTGGCTCGGTTTGCCATTGCTGGATAATCCATGCCGTCGCGCCAGGGGAGAACGTCGTGGCCATGACGAGCTCTTTACCCTGTGCCTGGCTGGCCGTAGACAGCAACGTAAAACAAAGCGACAGGATGATCATCCGCCCCTGGTCGCAAAGCCTGTTTGTGATCCCGTTCATAAATACCAACATGTTCGAAAAATAATATTGAGACAAAACTTACCCGTTTACCCCAACTCAGGGGAAAGGTAAGGTGGTTATAAAAATAACCAAGCTGAAAGCGAAAGCATGGGTACAGAATACCTTAAATTACCGATTAAAATTGTTAGTACCCGCACATGCTGGCTATAAATTCCCGCTAAAAATAAAAAACACACACCTCTGTTAATTTAAAAGAGTCAAAATTAGTCATTCTTTGGTTAAGTTGAGTCAATACTGACACATTTCATCGAGTTGAATTCCATCATCGTTTATTTCACCCTGCACAACGAAAACTCCTGATATTCACATCAATATAAATTTAGGTGATGATATGCTTTCAATATTTAAGACAGGGCCATCGGCAAATAAAGTCCCGCCGGAGCAAGTCCAGGCGACATATGGTCGATACCGGATGCAGGCACTACTTAGCGTATTTCTCGGCTATCTTGCGTACTATATTGTACGTAATAACTTCACACTCTCTACGCCGTACCTGAAAGAACATCTGGATCTCAGTGCCACCCAAATTGGTCTGCTCAGCAGTTGCATGTTGATTGCCTACGGGATCAGTAAGGGTATTATGAGCAGCCTGGCCGATAAGGCCAGCCCCAAAGTCTTTATGGCATGCGGTCTGGTCTTGTGCGCCATCGTGAACGTCGGGTTAGGTTTCAGCACCGGATTCTGGATATTTGCCACACTGGTAGTGTTCAACGGCTTATTCCAGGGGATGGGCGTTGGCCCCTCATTTATAACTATTGCCAACTGGTTCCCACGTAAAGAACGTGGACGCGTTGGCGCCTTCTGGAATATCTCGCACAACGTTGGCGGCGGTATTGTCGCCCCGATTGTAGGCACCGCTTTTGCCATTCTGGGTAGCGAACACTGGCAAAGCGCCAGCTATATTGTCCCCGCCTGTATCGCCGTGTTATTTGCCTTTATTGTTCTAATGCTGGGTAAAGGTTCGCCACGTAAAGAAGGTTTACCACCGCTGGAAGAAATGATGCCGGAAGAAAAAGTCGTGCTCAACGCCCGACAGGTCACCCAGGCACCGGAGAATATGAGCGCCTTCCAGATCTTTTGCACCTACGTGCTGCGTAATAAAAATGCCTGGTATGTCTCTCTGGTGGACGTGTTTGTCTATATGGTGCGTTTTGGCATGATCAGCTGGTTGCCGATTTACTTGCTTACCGAAAAACACTTCTCGAAAGAACAAATGAGCGTGGCATTTCTGTTTTTTGAATGGGCGGCCATTCCTTCCACATTGCTGGCCGGTTGGCTTACCGACAAGTTGTTTAAGGGGCGCAGGATGCCGCTGGCAATGATTTGTATGGCGCTGATCTTCGTCTGTCTGATCGGCTACTGGAAAAGTGAATCCCTGGTGATGGTGACCATTTTCGCCGCCATTGTCGGTTGCCTGATTTACGTTCCTCAGTTCCTGGCATCCGTGCAGACCATGGAAATCGTCCCCAGCTTCGCCGTCGGTTCAGCCGTAGGGTTGCGCGGATTTATGAGCTACATTTTTGGTGCATCACTAGGAACCAGCCTGTTTGGTGTGATGGTCGACAAAATGGGCTGGCACGGGGGATTTTACCTACTGATGGGGGGGATCGTCTGCTGCATCGTGTTCTGCTACTTGTCTCACCGCGGCGCGCTGGAGTTGGAACAACAGCGAAAAGATGCCCAGCAAGAGGAAGCGGCTTTAGAGCTTGCTGATGCCCGGTAATCTGTCATCGCTGGCACTTCAGGATATGAATATCCTGGATGAAAAAACGTGTGACACTCATTTTGTTATCATCATTAATGACACGTCGATTTAATGCTTCCCGTCACCGACCATAAAGCGGATGATCAGCCCACAGGTCGGAGCCAGAAAAAGAAATATTCCCGTGACCATTTCATCACCATGAGTTAGCCACAGAGTAGTGAAGTAAATTAATGCCGCCAGGATAGCCATGCCGATTAAAGAACTGATTGATGCCAACGCGCCCAAAACCTGCCAGATATAGCAACTAACGCACAGAATGCTCAATATGAGAAAGGTCCAGAAATAGAGCATAGCGGTACCTCCTGTCTGCCGTAAAACGTCATGTAAGTCCTTACACTCCTTGAATTTATAGTCTAAGACAATTCCTATACACAGGCAATCCAGGCAACATTTTTGTTACAATAAATACGGCTATGGCGGCGAACCTCGACATCAGATGGACAGTTAACCAGCACAAAAACAACAGGTTATACCCCTCTCCCTATTTCAGTTTCTCTCTCGCATAAATATTTACGCTTATTGAGGATTTATCTCTGGCTGACATTAATCTCTAGGTGGTAAAGTATAAGCCCGATCATTCATGCCCCCCCATGGTTTTGTCCTGACTAAGTTTTACACTCTTTACAGGAACCATTGTCCTTCATGGTGGCCTAACGATCAGTATCAGAGTGTAACGCTGTCGACAAAGAATCTTCGCGATACATCTTATTAGTATCAACAACAGGTGCTTATGTTCCCCCAATGTAAATTTTCACGCGCGTTTTTGCATCCGCGCTACTGGCTCACATGGTTTGGTGTCGGTGTGCTCTGGCTCTTGGTGCAACTCCCCTACCCCGTATTGTGCTTTTTGGGTACGCGTACCGGAACGCTTGCTCGCCCGTTTTTAAAACGTCGTGAATCTATTGCCCGTAAAAACCTCGAACTGTGCTTCCCGAATCTGCCACAGGCAGAAAGGGACAGACTGGTCGAAGAAAACTTTCGTTCTCTTGGCATGGCGCTGCTTGAAACCGGCATGGCCTGGTTCTGGCCTGACCGTCGCGTGCGTAAGTGGTTTGACGTCGAAGGTCTCGACAACCTGAAGCGTGCACAGTCGCAAAACCGCGGCGTGATGGTAGTAGGCGTACACTTTATGTCACTGGAGTTGGGGGGCCGCGTGATGGGGCTTTGCCAACCCATGATGGCAACCTACCGCCCGCATAACAATAAGTTAATGGAGTGGATCCAGACCCGTGGTCGGATGCGCTCAAACAAAGCCATGATCGGCAGAAATAACCTGCGTGGCATTGTCGGCGCCCTGAAAAAAGGGGAAGCCGTATGGTTTGCTCCCGATCAGGACTACGGTCGCAAAGGCAGTTCGTTTGCACCCTTTTTCGCCGTCAAGGACGTCGCGACAACCAATGGTACCTACGTACTGTCACGTTTATCAGGTGCTGCAATGTTGACCGTCACCATGGTGAGAAAAACGGACAATTCTGGCTACCGTCTGTTTATCACGCCGGAGATGGAAGGTTACCCAACTGATGAGGGCCTGGCTGCGGCTTATATGAACAAAATAATTGAAAAAGAGATTATGCGTGCACCCGAGCAGTATCTCTGGATCCATCGTCGTTTCAAAACCCGCCCGATGGGTGAAGCCTCGTTATATACGTAAAAAGAAAGGCCAGATGGCCTTTCTTTTTTTCTGCGGCTGAATTACTTAATGCCCCATTTGTTCTGTAGTTCAGTCATCCGTTGACTGTATTCGCGGGAAAGACAGGCAGGCTTATCCTGCTCTTTCCAGCACTCGTTGCGGCCTTTGATCCAACCGCGCTGCTCGGCTTTCAGCGTCGAATCATTGTTTGATTTCACCAACGCCTGCTTGTAGATGCCATTCAGTTTCAAGTCCATTGCGGAAAGTGACGGGCTCTGACAAATAATGTCCTCCATACTTCCCTTGTCGACCGCGGCACAGGAGAAAGACGGGCCAACATTCACCGATTTTTTCGCCGGCGCATAGCTCTTCTCATCGTCAGGCTGGCAAATCCCGTGCTTACGATTAGGGCCAGTCCAGGAAACGGCCGGGCTACCGTCATCATTACGGGAAATAGAAACGGTATTTTTACCGCTTTTCGCTTCCCAGTAATTTTCGTTGAATGTCTTAACGGTGGCTTTCTCTCCATCAATCCAGACATTACCTTTACCATCACTATTCACACCACCAATACTTGCACAGCTGAAATTCAACGCCTGCGGAGCTGCCGCCATCGACGTCAGTGGGGTAAGAACGAGTGCTAACATCATTAATCTGGTCATTTTTAACCTTTTCATTATCAATTTTTGCGCAAAATTAGCCGCATTATGAGTATGGTGATATGAGAATTCTCTGAGTAATCAGCGCGTCGCTCAGTGGCGATTCATTGCTGAAGGAAATCAAACTGTCGCCGATTCACGACACATGTAAGTTATTAAAATTAAATAAAAAAATGCCTCTTGTCTCGCTTCATTTTTAGGCGTACATTAGCGCCGTCTGGAGCATTACAGCTCAGAATTCTGAGATGATGCAGCGAAACAAACGCGGGGTATTCTCCCTTTCGTTGACGCTGGAGTCAGCTCTCTATCAGGTAAGTGTATGTTCATTTAGGCGTGCTTTAATACGCGGAGTGATGAAAAGTGAAATATTTCTTTATGGGCATTTCATTTATGGTCATCGTTTGGGCCGGTACATTTGCCCTGATGATCTAAATTAAAAGATGCAGCAAAAAACAGGAGCCCACAGGCTCCTGTTTGCTTTTGTGGGTTAACCGTTTGGTTAATCAGCGCTTTCAGAGGCTGATTTCGTGCTGGAGGGCAGCAAACCATCTGCACGGAACATGGCTTTAATGCCTCGGATCGCCTGGCGAATACGGTCACGGTTCTCAATTAACGCAAAGCGCACGTGGGTATCGCCATAATCACCAAAACCCACCCCCGGTGACACGCAGACCTTCGCGTCATTCAGCATTTTTTTAGCAAACTCAAGCGAGCCCATTGCAGCATACTGCTCAGGAATTTTTGCCCAGACATACATCGATGCCTTCGGCATCTCTACCATCCAGCCCGCTTCATGCAGCCCTTTGACCAGCACATCGCGTCGACGCTTATACTGCTCTGCGATATCCCGTACGCACTGCTGATCGCCTTCCAGTGCGGCAATGGCCGCAACCTGCAACGGTGTAAAGGTTCCGTAATCGTGGTAGCTCTTAATCCGCGCCAGCGCATTAACCAGCGTTTTGTTACCCACCATAAAACCAATACGCCATCCCGCCATGTTATAGCTTTTCGACAGCGTAAAGAATTCAACCGCCACATCGCGGGCGCCAGGCACCTGCATGATCGACGGCGCTTTCCAGCCATCGTAGACGATATCGGCATAGGCGAGGTCGTGAACCACCAGCACGTCGTAGCGTTTAGCCAGCGCAACCACTTTCTCAAAGAATTCCAGCTCAACGCACTGCGCGGTAGGATTGGATGGGAAACCTAAGATCATCATCTTTGGTTTCGGGTAGCTTTCACGGATCGCCCGCTCCAGCTCATTAAAGAAGTCGACCCCTTCCACCAGCGGTACAGAACGCACCTGAGCCCCGGCAATTACGGCACCGTAAATATGAATAGGATAACTTGGGTTAGGCACGAGGACCGTGTCACCGTGATCAAGCGTAGCCAGCATCAGATGCGCCAGCCCCTCTTTAGATCCGATGGTCACAATGGCTTCGGATTCAGGGTCGATCTCGACATCATAGCGGTCCTGATACCAGCGGGAAATCGCCCGACGCAGACGCGGAATACCGCGAGAGGTTGAATAACCGTGGGTATCCGGGCGCTGGGCCACGGTACACAGTTTTTCGACAATGTGAGGAGGCGTAGCCCCATCCGGGTTCCCCATGCTGAAATCGATAATATCTTCGCCGCGCCGACGCGCAGCCATCTTCAGTTCAGCAGTGATGTTAAAAACATAAGGGGGAAGACGATCAATACGCGTAAAGCGACGTTCAGGGCGGGAGTCAGCCATAGTATCCTCAGATTCACGTTAGCGCCCGGACCGTCCGAGCGACGCTGCCACGATGGTGGCACGTTTAGAAAATAGCCTGAATAAATTCCTTCTGTCGAGAGGCAACGCAAAATATTTTCTCCTACCCTAAAAGAGGATCAATAAAAATAAACAGGGAAATAAACATTTTACGCGGTCTGCAAAAATCACCATTCATTAACATATTGAAGTTATAAATTTTACTCTGAAAATCAATCAATCCTGGAAAATTCGGAGAAACACACTTTTCCTTTACAATCCCCTTTTAATTATATGGTTTTTCCTCATTATCCCGGCGCAATGGGGATGCTGGTCATCCTTGCTCAGGTTACCTATCATAGAGGTTTAATCTATTCGCAAGAGTCACCCGTGCACGAAATATTCAATATGCTGCTGGCGGTCTTTGATCGGGCAGCGCTGATGCTGTTCTGCCTGTTTTTTCTGATTCGTATCCGCTTGTTTCGAGAACTGTTGCACAAGTCAGCCCACTCCCCGAAGGAACTGCTCGCCGTAACGGCCATTTTCTCTATGTTTGCCCTGTTCAGTACCTGGTCCGGAGTACCGGTCGAAGGTTCTCTGGTAAACGTGCGTATTATTGCGGTGATGTCGGGGGGGATCCTGTTCGGCCCGTGGGTTGGCATCATTACCGGCATCATCGCAGGTATCCACCGCTATCTGATCGACATTGGCGGCGTCACCGCCCTGCCGTGCTTTATCACCAGTATTTTGGCGGGCTGTATTGCCGGCTGGATCAACCGTAAAATCCCCAAAGCACAGCACTGGCGTGCCGGTATTTTAGGTGGGATGCTGTGCGAAACGTTGACCATGATTCTGGTGGTCGCCTGGGCCCCCACCACCGAACTGGGACTGGATATTGTCTCAAAAATCGGTATCCCGATGATTCTCGGCAGCGTCTGTATTGGCTTTATTGTGATGCTGGTACAAAGCGTCGAAGGAGAGAAAGAGGCCAGCGCCGCCAAGCAGGCCAAACTGGCACTGGATATTGCCAACAAAACCCTGCCGCTCTTTCGCCATGTCAACAGCGAGTCGTTACGTCAGGTATGCGAAATTATTCGCCATGACATTCACGCAGATGCGGTTGCCATCACCAATACCCAGCACGTTCTGGCCTATGTTGGCGTCGGGGAACTCAACTATCGCAATAACGATGACTTCGTCAGCCCCACTACGCAGGAAGCCATCAATCACGGCAAAATAATAATAAAAAACAATGATGAAGCGCATCGAACGCCGGAAATACACTCCATGCTGGTGATCCCGCTCTGGGAGAAAGGCGTCGTGACCGGCACGCTGAAAATCTACTACTGTCACGCCCATCAGATCACCTCCTCGTTACAGGAAATGGCGATCGGTTTGTCGCAGATTATCTCTACACAGCTTGAGGTTTCCCGTGCAGAGCAACTGCGGGAGATGGCAAATAAGGCAGAGCTACGTGCGCTGCAAAGTAAAATCAATCCCCATTTTCTGTTTAATGCGCTAAACGCTATTTCGTCATCGGTCAGGCTTAACCCAGATACCGCCCGCCAGCTGATTTTTAATTTGTCGCGTTATCTTCGCTATAATATTGAATTGAAAGACGATGAGCAGATCGATATTAAGAAAGAGCTGTATCAAATTAAGGACTACATCGCCATTGAACAGGCTCGCTTTGGCGATAAGCTAACGGTTATTTATGATATTGATGAAGAGGTAAGCTGCTATATTCCCAGCCTGCTGATTCAGCCGCTGGTAGAAAACGCCATCGTTCACGGTATCCAGTCGTGCAAAGGAAAAGGCGTGGTCACTATCAGCGTCGCAGAGTGCGGTAACCGGGTACGCATCGCCGTCAGGGATACCGGTCACGGTATCGATCCAAAAGTCATTGAGCGGGTCGAGTCCAACGAAATGCCGGGCAATAAAATCGGCCTGTTGAACGTGCATCATCGTGTGAAGCTACTCTACGGCGAAGGGCTTCATATCCGCCGCCTGGAACCTGGCACCGAGATTGCGTTTTATGTGCCCAATCAGCACTCCCCCGCTGCCGCACCGGCGACCTTATTGCTTTAACCAGGAGTGAAGTAGTGAAAGTCATCATTGTTGAAGATGAATTCCTGGCCCAACAGGAACTAAGCTGGCTGATAAAAGAACACAGCCAGATGGATATTGTCGGCACGTTTGACGACGGTCTGGACGTGCTGAAATTTCTGCAGCACAACCGCGTCGACGCCATTTTTCTCGATATTAATATTCCCTCGCTGGACGGCGTATTGCTGGCACAAAACATCAGCCAGTTCGCGCATAAACCCTTTATTGTGTTTATTACTGCATGGAAAGAACACGCAGTTGAGGCGTTTGAACTCGAAGCGTTTGACTACATTCTGAAACCGTACCAGGAGTCACGGATTGTCGGAATGCTGCAAAAGCTGGAAGCAGCCTGGCAGCAGCAACAAACGGGAACCCCACACATAACCCCCGTCACGCGCGAGAATGACACTATCAATCTGATCAAAGATGAGCGAATCATCGTGACTCCGATCAACGATATCTACTACGCTGAAGCACATGAAAAGATGACGTTTGTCTACACACGACGGGAATCGTACGTCATGCCGATGAACATCAGCGAATTTTGCAGCAAACTGCCGGCTTCACATTTCTTCCGCTGTCACCGTTCGTTCTGCGTGAATCTGAATAAAATCCGTGAAATCGAGCCGTGGTTCAATAACACCTACATTCTGCGGTTAAAAGACCTGGAATTTGAAATCCCGGTTAGTCGAAGTAAAGTGAAAGAGTTTAGGCAGTTAATGCATTTATAACACTTACCCCACAAAGAAAGAGCGCTGAGATTTAATGGCAAAGCTGACGGAAAAATATCAACGTGCATATCTGCGTGAATACGCGAAAGAAGCTGATCAAAATGCCCGGGTATGGATGGATACCGATGATTATTTAGCAGAATGTCTGGATACCCAGACGCAATGCCATAAAGATGCGTCACTGCAAGAGCAGATAAGGCTATGGCTTTTTATGCTGCGCATTAATCACAATCCTGATTTATTAGGATATAAAACGGCCATCCTCGCCAACGATATGGCATTACTGCACGCTGCGCTGCGTCAGTCAGCCATGATCAAACATACAACACTCGGCGTAGATTCCGGATGCGACCACAGTATAAACATCTGGACGACTCTCGATATTCTTGCTGCCGGCCTGTTTGCCCGCGTACCGCTGCTGTTACCTGAAAAATGGGGTCTCAGTGACAACGGTCACCCTGTTACTATAGCGATTGCTAATTTAGTCATGGCGCTGTGGTACAAACGAACTGATTTTGCGGCTGAAGCCAGTAAACGAGCGCAAAAGGTACTGGCGACGAAGCAGGCAGCCAGCGATGTGTGTATCCTCCGTTATCTGATGGCGCTCCTCGAGGAGGATGTGACAGAAGCGGGCGTGCAGCTCGATTTATATTGTAAAAGCGTACCAAAGTTGAAGGACGCGGGTCTTACTAAGCTCAATAAAATGTTCTGGCCATACGCACATGGGTTATACAACCTGGCGAGTGTGGTGTGGGGCAGCGAAAAAGCCAGCACAATGTCAAAACCAGAAGCTGACTGTTTTCTGGATGACCTTGCAGAATGGCAAATTCAGCATAACTACCATCCTGGCGCGCTTTTTTTTGAATATCCTCAGCCAATCGACGTCATTAATACTCTTATTTCGTGTACGCCACCTGAATGCGTTTTGCATCAGCCTTATCTCGAGACAGATAAAAAATACAGAGAAAAAAGATACCTGCACGGCGAAATGTTTGAACAACAGATGATAGCGATAGTACTGAACGAGATTGCGAGTAAAACTCACGGGACATAATGCGTTACCCTGACGGCGGCAGGCATATTATTTATAGTGTGCCGGATAGGTGTTAATAGACACCATCCGGCAGGGATTTTACAGAATATGCCCCAACGTCTGGCGCAGGTGCGCACCGGAACCCAGCAGACCAGGGTTATCATGCACAATCAAATACACCGGAATATCCTGTACGTAGGCTTTAAAACGACCTTTATCTTCAAAGCCACCGCGGAAACCCGATGCTTTAAAGAATTCAAGGAAGCGCGGCACAATCCCGCCGGCAATATAAACACCGCCAAAGGTCCCCAGCGTTAACGCCAGATCGCCACCAAAGCGTCCCATGATCACGCAAAACAGCGACAGCGCCCGACGACAGTCAGTGCACGAGTCTGCCAGCGCACGTTCGGTGATATCCTTCGGCTGCAGGTTTTCCGGCAGACGTCCGTCGGATTTGACGATAGCGCGGTACAGGTTCACCAGCCCCGGACCGGACAGCACGCGTTCTGCAGAAACATGGCCAATCTCAGCGCGCAGGACTTCAAGAATAATCGCCTCTTCTTCGCTGTTAGGTGCGAAATCTACGTGACCGCCCTCTCCCGGCAGGCTCACCCAGCGCTTATCGACGTGCACCAGATGCGCTACGCCTAAACCGGTTCCCGCACCGTACACGGCAATCGGTTTACCTTCTACCGGCTCCGTGCCACCAAATTGGATCAAATGCTCTTTTTTCAGCATCGGGATCGCCATCGACACGGCGGTGAAATCATTGATGATTTCCAGATGGCTAAAACCGAGATTCTTTTTCATTTCAGCAATAGAAAACGCCCAGGTATGGTTGGTCATCGCCACCCAGTCGCCGGTAATCGGACAGGCAATCGCAATACACCCGTCTTCGACGCTGACGCTATGCTCATCCAGGTACACGCGAACCACGGCCTCAAGGCTGGGGTAATCCAGTCCTGAATAGGTCTTAGCCTGCGAAATTTCACCGCTGGCAATGTCGCACAGAGCAAGACGCGCGTTGGTGCCGCCAACATCACCTACTAAAGCATATTTTGTCATTCTTCTACTGCTCCGCTAAAGTCAGAATAAATCTTTGCCACACTGTAAATTCATGGGGGCATAACAACAACGGCCTGAAGGCTGATGCCGGTAAAATATCGACCCAGATCACAGAATTACTTTATCGTTTCAGCACCATTTGCAGCGATGTCAGCAGGCAGGCTGTGCAAACTATGCTTATGACTCTATTTGAGGGAATAGAAAATGCTCCATCCGCGAGCCAGAACGATGCTGTTGTTATCCACTCCCGCACTGATCATTGGCGTTGCCTCAAGCCTGGTGCTGATCATCGTCATGAAAGTGGCCGCCGTTTTACAGCAATTTTTATGGGAGCGCCTGCCCGCCAGCATCGGCATTGCTCATGACTCTTCGCTGTGGATAATCGGTATGCTCACGTTGACCGGGATACTGGTCGGACTCGTCATCCGCTACAGCCACGGGCATGCGGGACCGGACCCAGCCTGTGAACCGCTAATCGGAATGCCGGTCCCCACGTCAGCACTGCCGGGCCTGCTGGCTGCGCTGATCCTCGGCCTGGCCGGCGGCGTCAGTTTGGGGCCTGAACACCCAATAATGACCGTGAATATCGCGCTGGCGGCGGCGATTGGCGTGCGTCTGTTCCCTCGAATTAATAAGCTGGACTGGACCATTCTCGCCTCTGCGGGCACCATCGGAGCGCTATTTGGTACGCCTGTCGCCGCGGCACTGATATTTTCACAAACGCTGAATGGCTCCAACGATGTGCCGTTATGGGATCGCCTGTTTGCGCCACTGCTGGCTGCTGCTGCCGGTGCACTGACGACTGACCTGTTCTTTCATCCGCATTTTTCATTGCCCATCGCCCAATATACTCAGCTACAGCTGACCGATATTTTTAGCGGCGCGGTGGTTGCCGCCATTGCCATTGCGGCAGGCATGGTGGCGGTGTGGTGTTTACCCCGTTTACATCAGTTGATTCATCGCCTGAAACACCCGGTACTGATTCTCGGCGTTGGCGGCTTTCTGCTTGGGATTCTGGGCATTATTGGGGGACCACTTACCCTGTTTAAAGGGCTGGATGAGATGCAGCAAATGGCGTTTAGCCAAACGCTGGGGGCATCAGACTATTTCATGCTCGCGGTGATCAAACTGGCGGCGTTAGTGGTTGCTGCCGCCAGTGGTTTTCGTGGAGGACGTATTTTCCCGGCGGTATTCGTTGGCGTGGCACTGGGATTGATGCTGCATGCCCATGTCGAAGCGGTTCCGGCAGCAATCACCGTCTCCTGCGCCATTCTGGGGCTGGTGCTGGTTGTCACCCGCGACGCCTGGCTAAGCCTGTTTATGGCGGCAGTGGTGGTCCCCGATGCCACCCTGCTGCCGCTGCTGTGCATCGTCATGCTTCCCGCCTGGCTGCTGTTGGCAGGTAAACCGATGATGATCGCCAACCGCCCCGATCAATAACTATCCCCCGTTACGGGCTTCCAGCGCACGGGTCACCGTGCGCAGAAGCTCAGGCAGATCGGCTTTTGGCAACATCACTTCAATTAACGAAAGCCGCTGCGGGCGCGCCAGCCGGGCCAGAACTTCCTCCAGCTGTACAGCCTGCGTCACGCGCCAGCACTCCGCCTGACACTCGCGGCTCAGCGCCTGTGGCACCTGCGTCCAGTTCCATCCGGCAATGTCGTTATAACGCTGGTTTGCCCCGTGAATAGCCCGCTCCACGGTATAGCCGTCATTATTGAGCAGCAAAATAACCGGCGTTTGTCCGTCTCTGAGCATCGTACCCAATTCCTGAATGGTAAGCTGGGCAGCGCCATCGCCAATAATCAGGATCACCCGCCGATCCGGGTATGCCGTTTGCGCTCCCAGTGCGGCGGGTAAGGAATAACCAATCGATCCCCACAGCGGCTGTACCAGTACTTCCGCCCCGGAAGGTAACGAAAGCGTAGCGGCACCAAATGCCGCAGTCCCCTGATCGACGAGGATAATGTCGTCAGGTGCCAGGTATTGCTGCACCGTGTACCAGAAATTTTCCTGTGTCAGTGGCCCCTTTTCAACTTGACGTCGCCCGACAGGCGGGCGTTCTGGCGGCAGAGAAAACGACAGCTCCAGGCACAGCTCCCGTAGCGTGGTAACCGCCTGCTCCATCGGGATGTTAAACCACTGGCTTCCCACACGTGAAGCATGCGGTTGAACCTCAATCGTGCGCTCCTGCGGCAAGCATTGCGTAAAACCGGCGGTTAGCGTGTCGACAAAACAGGTACCCACGCAAAAAACGGTGTCGGCATCTTCTATCGCCCGGCGCACATATTCACTGCTGGCCCCCGCGCTGTAGGTGCCAACAAACGCAGGATGACGTTCATCAAAAAGGCCTTTACCCATTAACAGTGTGGCATGAGCCATTGGCGTTTCTGCCATCCAGCGCTGCAAAACAGGCTGCAAACCAAAGCGCTGTGCAAGAAAATCCGCCAGCAACGCCACGCGCGAGCTGTCCAACAAGCGCTCACGGGCCTGATAGCGAAACGCCGCAACGACGCTACTTTCCGATTCACTCAGAGGAATAATCAGTCTGTCCTGTGGGGGCGTGGCGGGCTGTTTGGCGACATCGGCAGGCAACATCAGATACCCTGGCCGACGTTCGGTTAACATGACCCGTAGCACACGGTCAATTTCATAGCAGGCGTTTTGGGCATCAAGCACCGCGCTGGCCGCCGTTACCGCTTGATGCATGCGATAAAAATGCAGAAAATCGCCGTCGCCCAGGGTGTGATGCATCAGCTCCCCACGCCGCTGAGCGCCGCTGCACGGCGCACCCACTATCTGCAGCACGGGTACATATTCTGCGTAACTGCCTGCGATTCCATTAATGGCGCTTAACTCCCCAACGCCAAAGGTGGTGAGAAGCGCCCCTGCCCCGGCGACCCGGGCATAGCCATCCGCCGCATAAGCCGCATTTAATTCATTTGCGCAGCCAACCCAACGCACGTCGGGGTGGTCAATCACGTGGTCAAGAAACTGCAAATTATAATCGCCCGGCACACCAAAAAGATGGCCAACACCACACCCTGCCAGTCTGTCCAGCAGGTAATCAGCAACGGAATACGCGGTTTGCATGACAGCTATCCTTCTGACGGTAACCTCATGTTGAGTATCGAAGAACTGTGATGACTGTCCAGAAAACACGACGTGGGGGGGTGGAAAGCAGGATTTACAGTTTTGCCGGTGAAATACCATTGAAGAATCGACCGTGTAACCGTATACACTAAAACATATACGTCATCTTGATATCAGGAAGGGGTCTACATGGTTTATCACGCGGATGAAAATCGCTATCAGACAATGGAGTACCGCCGCTGCGGTCAGAGCGGACTCAAGCTACCGGTTATCTCTCTGGGCTTATGGCACAATTTTGGCGACACCACGCAGGTAGAAAACAGCCGAAGCCTGCTACAGCGCGCGTTCGATCTGGGGATCACCCATTTTGATCTCGCCAATAACTACGGCCCACCACCGGGCTCTGCCGAGCGAAATTTTGGCCGTATTTTGCAGGAAGATTTTTTACCGTGGCGGGATGAACTCATTATTTCCACCAAGGCGGGCTACACCATGTGGGATGGCCCCTACGGCGACTGGGGTTCGCGTAAATACCTGATTGCCAGCCTCGACCAGAGCCTGAAACGTATGGGTCTGGAGTACGTGGATATCTTCTACCACCATCGTCCCGATCCCGAAACGCCGCTCACAGAAACCATGAAGGCGCTGGATCACATTGTTCGCCAGGGAAAGGCGCTGTATGTCGGGCTGTCTAACTATCCCGCCGACCTTGCCAGACAGGCGATTGAGATCCTCGACGACTTAGGTACCCCGTGCCTGATTCATCAGCCGAAATATTCCATGTTTGAACGTTGGGTTGAAGGGGGATTGTTGTCACTGTTGCAGGAAAAAGGCGTGGGCAGTATCGCTTTCTCTCCACTGGCGGGCGGGCAGTTAACCGACCGTTACCTGAACGGGATCCCGGCGGATTCTCGTGCGGCAAGCGGTAGCCGTTTTCTCAACCCGGATCAGATAACGCCAGAGAAACTGGAAAAAGTCCGCCAGCTGAACGCAATGGCTGAGCGTCGGGGACAAAAGCTCTCCCAAATGGCCCTGGCCTGGGTGTTGCGAGAAGACAAAGTCACCTCAGTGTTGATTGGTGCCAGTAAAACAGCGCAAATTGAAGATGCTGTTGGCATGCTGGCAAACCGTCATTTGTCTGCAGAAGAATGCGCAGAGATTGACGCCATCCTGAATTGTTTGAAATAAAGACACATTTATTAACAAAAAGTGCTCTCTTTCATGATTTAAGAGTTCAGGCGATTAAACGGGGCTTTACTGCCCCGTAATATTGCATTAACAGGCCGGCTACGGCTCGATCGTGAAGGAGAGAAAAAATGTTCAGGTCACTGATTCTGGCTGCAGCCTTATTGGCTTTCACGCCGCTGGCCGCAAACGCTGGTGAAATCACCCTGCTGCCATCAATAAAATTGCAAATTGGCGATCGCGATAATTATGGTAACTACTGGGACGGCGGCCACTGGCGCGACCGGGGTTACTGGCACAATAATTATGAATGGCGCAAAAATCGCTGGTGGCGTCATGATAACGGTAATCATCGTGGTTGGGATAAGCGCAAAGCGTACGAGCGCGGTTACCGTGAAGGCTGGAACGATCGCGATGACCATCGCGGTCGCGGCAAAGGCCACGGACGTGGTCATGGCCACCATCATTAATGTAACAAAAGAGCCTGCGGGCTCTTTTTGCTTACAACCCGAGCGCAGTGCCTACCAGCAGCCAGAGATTTAGCGCCACCACCAGTACCACAATCATCCAGCCAACATATTTAACCCAGACGGTGTTAACTAAATCCCCCATTAACGTACCGTTACTGGTGAATATCAGGAGTGGTACCAGCGCCAGCGCGATACCGAAACTCAGCAACACCTGGCTCATGACCAGAATACGGGTGGGATCCAGTCCCATCAGAATGACGATGAATGACGGCATCATAGTAACCGTACGACGAACCCACAGCGGGATATGAAAACGGATAAACCCCTGCATCACAACCTGTCCGGCCAGCGTGCCGACAACCGTTGAAGAAAGCCCCGCCGCCACCAGGCTGAGACCAAATACCGTCGCCGCCGCATGACTCAACAACGGTTCCAACGTCAGATAAGCCTGATCGAGATCGGTAATGCCGGTATGACCGCTGAAGTGAAAGGCTGCGGCAGCAGTAGCCATCATTGCCAGATTGACAAACCCGGCAATGGTCATGGCGATAGCCACATCCCACTTAGTTGCCGCGTAGCGCTGTTGCCGTGTCCCGCCATGCAGATGCTGAGTTAAAGAGGAGTGCAAATAAATGACGTGCGGCATAATGGTCGCGCCGAGTACGCCGGCTGCCAGAAAGACCGCCTCAGAGTTCGGCAGACTGGGAATGATCATGCCCTTACTCAGCTGCGCCAGATTCGGCTGCGAGAAGATCAGTTCGACAATATATGCCGCGGCCACAAACAACAGTAATCCACCAATTACTTTTTCCAGTGGTTTTTGCCCGCGACGTTGCAGCATCAGGATTAAAAATGTGGCGATACCGGTCAGCACCGCCCCCTGTAACAGCGAAACGCCGAGGATCAGCTTAAAGCCAATCGCAGCACCGATAAATTCAGCAAGGTCGGTCGCCATGGCAATGATTTCAGCCTGCACCCAGTAAAACCACACCACCGGACGTGGGTAGTGATCGCGAATTTGCTCGGCGAGATTTTTTCCAGTAGCAATCCCCAGCTTGGCCGACAATACCTGAATCAGCATTGCCATCAGGTTGGCCCAGACGACGACCCACAGCAGTTTATAGCCAAAGCTAGCCCCTGCCTGGATGTTGGTGGCAAAGTTACCGGGGTCGATATACCCGATAGCCGCGATGAATGCAGGTCCCATTAACGCAAGTTTCAGCTTGCGTGCTGCCCGTCCACTGCTTGTCTCAACGCGATCGTTCGTCATTTTCGTGCCTCAAAAACATAGCCTTTGCTATGTTTCAAACTACGCCAGTTGAGAATGATTATCAAATTCATTTTGATGGATAAAAATGATTTCTTTGATAGCGTTGGTCTATAAATAGATCAGGGAACTGGAACCGCAGATGAGATGTTTAATTAATGTTATGAGATTAGCACAATGACATAACTTTTCACTTCCATACTAAACATCACGGAAGTGTATTACCGATCACTAATTTTGAATCTCGTCACAGGTCCTTATTATAGTGTGTGTTTGATCTCGTTTTCTTTGGTGTTGTTGCATAGAATGTGCACGGAAATTAAACCTGCCTCATATTTGGAGCAAATATGGACCGCGTTCTTCATTTTGTCCTGGCCCTTGCCGTGGTTGCGGTACTCGCACTGCTGGTAAGCAGTGACCGTAAACAAATTCGCATTCGTTATGTTATTCAATTACTTGTTATCGAAGTGTTACTGGCGTGGTTCTTCCTGAATTCTGATGTCGGGCTGGGCTTCGTGAAAGGCTTCTCCGAGATGTTTGAAAAACTGCTCGGTTTTGCTAATGAAGGGACAAACTTTGTCTTCGGCAGCATGAACGATAAAGGCCTGGCATTCTTCTTCTTGAAAGTACTGTGCCCAATCGTCTTCATTTCCGCCCTGATCGGTATTCTGCAGCATATCCGCGTTCTGCCTATTATCATCCGCGCAATTGGATTTTTGTTATCCAAAGTCAACGGTATGGGCAAGCTGGAGTCCTTCAACGCCGTCAGCTCGCTGATCCTGGGTCAGTCTGAAAACTTTATTGCCTATAAAGATATTCTGGGCAAGATGTCACGCAACCGCATGTACACCATGGCAGCGACGGCAATGTCCACCGTTTCCATGTCCATCGTCGGCGCGTACATGACCATGCTGGAACCAAAATACGTTGTTGCTGCATTGGTTCTGAACATGTTCAGCACCTTTATTGTACTGTCGCTGATCAACCCTTACCGCGTGGATGCCAGCGAAGAAAATATTCAGATGTCTAACCTGCATGAAGGACAGAGCTTCTTCGAAATGCTGGGTGAGTACATTCTGGCAGGCTTCAAGGTCGCGATTATCGTGGCAGCAATGCTGATCGGTTTCATCGCGCTGATTGCCGCGCTGAACGCCTTGTTTGCCACCGTCACCGGCTGGTTTGGCTACAGCATCTCCTTCCAGGGCATCCTGGGCTACATCTTCTACCCGGTTGCGTGGGTGATGGGTGTGCCGTCCAGCGAAGCGCTGCAGGTGGGCAGTATCATGGCGACTAAACTGGTTTCCAACGAATTCGTGGCCATGATGGACCTGCAGAAAATCGCGTCTACGCTCTCTCCACGCGCGGAAGGTATTCTGTCTGTGTTCCTGGTCTCCTTCGCTAACTTCTCTTCCATCGGTATCATTGCAGGCGCAATCAAAGGCCTGAACGAAGAGCAAGGCAACGTGGTATCCCGCTTTGGTCTGAAGCTGGTATACGGCTCTACGCTGGTGAGCGTACTGTCCGCATCCATCGCAGCACTGGTGCTGTAAGACAGTAGCATCGCAATCGTAGTGACTCAGCCGGGGAGATTCTCCCCGGTTTTTTTATGTCCGTCATTTGGTGATCTGACAGAGGAAGCAGAGGATCGTGCAGGAAGTAGAAACAAAAAACCCCCGCTTTTCAGCGAGGGTCTTAATTTTGGTGGAGCTAAGCGGGATCGAACCGCTGACCTCCTGCATGCCATGCAGGCGCTCTCCCAGCTGAGCTATAGCCCCACGATGCCTTTACGTACCAAATTTAGTGGGATTAAATTTGGTGGAGCTAAGCGGGATCGAACCGCTGACCTCTTGCATGCCATGCAAGCGCTCTCCCAGCTGAGCTATAGCCCCGTCACGTAAAGCTTGTCGAGTTGACGGGCGGCATAATATGAATTCCCTTCGCGCGTGTCAACGGCAAAATTAACTCACTGAATTCAATCGCTGAAAAAGCAGGCAAATGAAGAACATTGCGCAACAACTCGCATTCAGTAGTTAAACGCGTCACGGTTTCTAGTAAAATGGTGCTATAAACTGAACCACTAATTAACCCCACGACTACTCAGGGAATCGTTATGTTCAAGGAACGGATGACGCCAGAAGAACTTGCTAATCTGACCGGTTACAGCCGGCAGACCATTAATAAATGGGTGCGCAAGGAAGGCTGGGCTACGTCACCAAAACCGGGCGTTCAGGGCGGAAAAGCTCGTCTGGTTCACGTCAACGAACAAGTTCGCGAATACATTCGCAGTGCAGAGCGTTCAGCTGAAGGTTTATCAGACAACTTATCTTTAGCTGGCGACTCTTCTATTGAAACACTGCTGATCACCCTCGCGAAAGAAATGACGCCAGCAGAACAGAAAATGTTTACGTCATTGATCCTGCGTGAAGGCATTACCGGTTTGTTACAACGCTTAGGGATCCGCGACAGCAAATAATATGAAAAAATTACGCAGCAAAATGACCACCGAAGAGCTGGCTGAATGTCTCGGAGTCGCGAAACAAACGGTCAATCGTTGGATCAGAGAACAAAACTGGAAAACCGAAAAGTTTCCCGGTGTGAAGGGCGGTCGCGCAAGGCTTATTCATATTGATGCCGGCGTGCGGGAATTTATTCTCAATATCCCAGCTTTTCGCAAAATCCCGGAATTTTATCAGGCTGAAGAACCCGTTGCAGAATACACGCACGTTGTCCGTAGCCACGCCTGTCGCCAGATAATCAGCGCGTTGGATAACATGTCACCAGCGGAACAAGAAAAACTGGCGCTGTTTCTTTCGCGCGAAGGTATCCGTAGTTTTCTCACCCGTCTGGGCATTGATGAATCCGAATAAATGCCAAAAAAAACGGCAGGATCTGCGCCTGCCGTTTTGTTGTCTCTCTGACTGTCTTACTGCTGCTTTTCACGCTCAGCAATAAACGCCAGCGCTTTGTTAATACGTTCAACGCTGCGGGATTTACCAATCGCATGCACCGTAACGTCTAATCCTGGAGACTGGCCTGCACCGGTAACCGCAACGCGCAGCGGCATACCGACTTTACCCATCCCCACTTCCAGCTCATCAGCGGTAGACTGAATGGCGTGATGTACGTTTTCAGCGGTCCATTCGGTGATGGCAGCAATTTTATCACGCACCACTTCCAGCGGCTGACGCGCAACCGGGCGCAGGTGTTTCTTCGCAGCATCCGCATCGAACTCAGCAAAGTCTTCATAGAAGTAGCGGCAGCTCTGCGCCATCTCTTTCAGGGTTTTGCAGCGCTCGCCCAGCAGTTTTACCAGCTCGGACAATTGCGGACCCACGCGGGTATCGATATTTTCCTGCTCAATGTGCCACTGCAGATGCGTTGCCACATATTCAGGTGCCAGAGTGTTAATGTAGTGATGGTTCAGCCACTGCAGTTTTTCGGTATTGAATGCGCTCGCCGATTTGCTTACCGCACCAAGAGAGAACAGCTTGATCATCTCTTCGCGGGTGAAGATTTCCTGATCGCCGCTGGACCAGCCCAGACGCACCAAATAGTTCAGCAGCGCTTCCGGCAGGTAACCATCGTCGCGATACTGCATCACGCTGACCGCACCGTGACGTTTGGACAGTTTTTTACCGTCGTCGCCGTTGATCATCGACACGTGCGCGTAAACCGGCACCGGCGCGTTCAGCGCCTTCAGGATGTTGATCTGACGCGGGGTGTTGTTGATATGGTCTTCACCACGAATAACGTGGGTAATTTCCATATCCCAGTCATCAACAACCACACAGAAGTTATAGGTTGGAGAACCATCGGTACGGCGGATGATCAGATCGTCGAGTTCCTGGTTGCTGAATTCGATCGGTCCACGGATCTGGTCGTCAAAAATAACGGAACCGTCCTGCGGGTTGGCAAAACGCACCACGCAAGGTTCGTCATCGGCGTGATGTTCGTGGCCGTGGCGGCAGCGACCGTCATAACGTGGCTTCTCACCTTTCGCCATCTGATCTTCACGCAGCTGTTCCAGACGCTCTTTGGAGCAATAGCATTTATACGCTGTACCCGCTTCCAGCATCTCATCAATAACGGCGTTGTAGCGATCAAAACGTTTGGTCTGGAAGTACGGACCTTCATCCCACTCCAGATTCAGCCAGTTCATGCCATCCATAATGGCTTCGATAGCTTCCGGCGTGGAGCGTTCGAGATCGGTGTCTTCAATACGCAGCACAAACTCACCGCTATGGTTACGTGCAAAAAGCCAGGAATAAAGAGCAGTACGCGCACCGCCGACGTGCAGATAACCTGTCGGGCTAGGCGCGAAGCGAGTTTTGATTTTCATGAAATGGCCTTACGTTTATAAAGATGCCGACAACCGGCAAATCCTGGGAAGATTATCAGGCCCGTATTCTATCACCGTGGTCTGATTCCTCAATGTTGTTCAGGTTGGAACATCACGCTTTGCCATTTTCGTATACAAATCATGCCGCATGGACTATTTTGCGATCGTTTTGTTTAAATTTACGACGAACGAACAATTTCTTTAGAAAATGCGTTGACTCATTTTCAACTCTCCCTATAATGCGACTCCACACAGCGGGGGTGATTAGCTCAGCTGGGAGAGCACCT
>NZ_SZWP01000037.1:0-8075 GCF_005280825.1 Citrobacter sp. wls829 | reverse complement strand
ATCAGGAACTTGTTCGCACCTTCCCTAAGCGTCCATTCGATAATTTCGATGAATATATCCCCTGTTTGCCCTCCTCTGGCCTGGCGACATGGTGTACACTCCTGGCAACGCTGAACTCAGAATATTTATCCAGTCACTCTATTTTTTAAGAGCAGTAAACCTATGACTACAATAAATAACCGTCGTTTACGTCCGCGTGCGCATCGTTTTGCTCTTGAGTCTCGCCAGCTTTTTGATGGAGCCGCTCTGGCTGAAACCGCCATCCATGAGGCATCGGCAAGCGATCTGGTGCACCATGAAAGCGCCACCGAACCCGCGAAGGCGCTGGATATTCCCCACGCCGCCACAGCCGACGCCGCAAGCGAAAAACCGGGCAGCGCCGCCAGCGAAGTCTATGTAATAGACCAGCATATCTCCGGCTGGCAGTCGCTGGTGGACCAGGTGCCGCAGGGCAGCCAGGTGGTGATTATCGATGAAAACAGCTCGGGTCTGAGCCAGCTTGCCGACGCGCTGAAAGGCGAAACCAATATTTCCGCCATTCATATTCTGAGCCACGGCGCGTCCGACGCCATTACGCTTGGCACCGATGTGCTGACGGCGGACAACCTCTCGGCGTGGTCTTCACAGCTCAGCGCTATCGGCGCGAGCCTTAGCGACAGCGGCGACATCCTGCTTTACGGCTGCGACGTCTCCGCCCAGGATAACGCCTTTATCACCCGCTTCGCCGAACTGACTCAGGCGGACGTGGCGGCCTCCAGCGACATGACCGGCAGCGCGGCGCTTTCCGGCGACTGGGTGCTGGAAAACCATACCGGCAGCATTGAAGCGAAAACCTTCGCCTTTGATTACGACGGCCTGCTGGCCGGGCCGGAAGTCACCGCGCCGGAAAAAGGCATCACCGTCGCCGAGCCGAGCAGCCTTAACGCCGCAGGCGCCGATACCGCCACGCTCAGCGGCTGGCAGGTCAGCACCACGGACGCCAGCGAAACCGTCATAGTCACGGTGAGCCTGAGCAACAGCGCCATCGGCAAACTCAGCGACAGCCAGACCAGCAACGCTTCGCTGACCATGACCGGCACTGCCAGCGAAGCGCAGGCCTGGCTTAACAGCATCACCTTTACCTCCGCTGACGTCGAGCTTGGCAACACCGGCGCCAGCGGCAAGCTGGACGTCACGGTGCGCGACAGCGCGGGCGTCAGCACCAGCAAATCCATCGATGTGACCGTGACCCCGTCGAACGACCCGGTAAGCGTGGCCGACGCCACCCAGAACGTGCCGGAGATCGAATCGGGCGGCAGCGTCATCACCACCGTGACCCTTAACGCCATCGATGCGGAAGTAACGGCGGGCACCCAGCAGCCCGTGCAGATTGTCTATGGTCTGACCGACCTGCCGCAGTATGGCTATCTGACGCTGAACGGCGACCGGATGGGCGTCGGCTCTATCTTTACCCAGCAGGATTTGATCGACGGCAAGGTGAAGTATGTCCACACCGCCACGGGCGCAGACCAGAACGCCGCCGACGGCTTTACGGCGGTCTTCAACGACGGCGCGACGCCGAAGGCGCAGTCCGATACCGTCCACGTCACGCTGAACATTACCCCGCAGAACCAGGCGCCGACCCTTAGCGGCAGCGGCGTGGTCTTTGAAGGCCAGCCCAACAATGCGGTCAACACCGGCAACGTCGGCCAGTATATAGAGGCGGACGGCGGCGGCGATCCGGGCGACACAACGCTGACTCTCACCATTACCGCCCTGCCGACCCACGGCACGCTCTGGTTTAACGGCGTCGCCGTCACCGTCGGCCAGACCTTTGACTATGCCGATCGCAATCTGCTGACCTATGCTAACGACGGCAGTGAAAACCAGGGCACCGACAGCTTTGGCGTACGCGTCACCGACCAGGGCGGCGGCACCGGCGTGCCGGCCAGCACCGACGGCACCATTACCCTGACCGTGCGCCCGGTGGATGACGACCCGACTCTGGACAACGTAACGCTGCACGCGCAGGTGGACGATCTGGCGAACGCCGTCACCCTTACGTCTGCGATGATCGGCGCAAGCGACGTGGATTCCACCGATAACCACCTCAGCTTTATCGTTGACGACAGCAAGCTCACCCACGGTTACCTGACGCTGGACGGCTACCGCCTGCAAAACGGCGGCACCTTCACCATGCAGGATATCGTCGACGGCAAAGTGCAGTACGTGCAGTACGCCAGCGCCAGCGCATCGGGTGACACCGACAGCTTCAACTTTGTGGTGGTGGACAACACCGCTGCGCTGCGCTGGAACGCCGACGGCACGACCTACAGCCGCATCGGCGGCGTGTACACGCCGGGCACCGAAACGCTGACCAGCTTTACCTTTACCATCGGCCTTGCGGTGGTCACGGGCGGCGGTCCCGGCACGATTCCGGATCGCGTCACCACCATTACCAACCGCGATTCCACCTGGGCGGGCATGGACTTCACCTCTGGCTACGCCCGCGGCGAAGTGGAAGAAGGCGGCATCCTCGTACTGAACGGCACCAGCGGCGACTTCTCCAGCGTGCCGGGCCTGAGCTACACCGCCACGGGCGTGGACGCCTCGCAGGTGGTCTATACCTTCCTTGGTTTCTCGAACGGCGCAACGGGCGGCGAGCTGCAAAAAAATGTCGGCGGCAGCTGGGTGACGCTCGGCGAATACGCCACCTTTACGCAGGCCGACCTCGACAGCGGCAATATTCGCTTCCAGCACGACGGCGGAGAGACCTTTGTCTACGCCGCGGCGTTCTCTGTCTCGGCGGGGCTGACCACGCTCGATGCTAACGGCAACCCGGTGACCGATATCTGGACGCCGACGCTGAACATCTACGTCACGCCAGTGAACGATCTGCCGGTGGTAACCGGCTCCTCCTCCACCGTAATCGCCGAAGGCGAAACCGCTTACCTGACCACCGGCCAGATAGCGATAAGCGACCCGGACGACGCCAACAGCAGCAACGGGCTGGAAGAGAGCGCGACGATCAAAGACGGCAGCGCCAACAACTATGCCTATAACAACGACGCGACCGACGCCAACGCCCTGAAGTTCACCATCAAAACGCTGCCGGACGGCGGCACGCTGCAATACTACAACGGCTCGCAGTGGGTTGACGTTACCGTCGGCCAGACGCTCAACGCCTCGCTGCTTACCGCCAGCGCCTCGACCACCGGGCTGCGCTTCGTCAGCGACGGCTCGGAAGTGCGCTCCACCACCTTTACCGTATCGGCCACCGACCGCTGGGGCGCCACCTCCGCCAGCGACGCGACGGTGAAAATCCAGATAACTAACGTCAACGACGCGCCGCAGATCGCCAAAGACCCGACCCAGGCCGACCCGACGGTGACCGCAGGCTCGCCGAACCTGATTGGCGGCACGCCAGTCAACAACCCGCTGTACGTCACCGAAGGAAGCTATGGCCAGATAACCAGCGCCATGCTGCAAGCCTACGATTCCGACAGCAGCTCAATGCAGGTGCAGTACACCATCACCGGCACGCCGACCCACGGCACCCTGGCCTATTCCAAAGATGGTGTGAACTTCAGCCCCATCGGCAAAGGCTCCTCCTTCACCCAGCAGGATGTGGCGAACGGGTACATTTACTACCTGAACGACGGCACCGAAGGCAGCGGCAACAGCGAACCCGCCACCCCGGACGATAAGTTCACCTTCACGATTTCTGACGGCGACAAAGAGCAGACCGGCAACGCGTTCTGGATCTACACCCGCCCGACCGACGACGCGCCGGAAGTGACCGCGCCGTCGGGCATCAAGAACATCGCCAGCGCCACGGCGACGAGCAACGCCCTGCCGGGCTTCTCGGTCAAAGATGGGGATCTGACAGACGGCGTGACCGATGGCGAGAGCGATTATTTGCAGGTGACCGTGCGTCTGCTGCATGCGGACGGCAGCGCCTTCGTGGCCAGCGAATACAGCGACGTGACCCTGGGTTACGCGACCGGCAGCGGCGCGACGATCTCTACCGCCCACGGCGGCCAGCACGACTATCTGGTCTTGAGCGGCACCCGCGCCCAGGTGAACGCGGCGCTGGCGGGCCTGACGGTGACCTTCAGAACCGACCGCAACGCCACCTATCAGGTGCAGACTATCGCCGATGACCGCCTGCGCGACGCAAGCGGCACGCTGACGGCAGGCGCTAACGGCGGCACGCTGAACCAGCCCGCGACGCCTGGCAGAGGCGCGGCGGCCACCGCCGTCGACGCCACCGAGTACAACTGGTACAGCGCCTCCGTACCGGAAAAAAGCGGCAACCTGAGCGCGGCGTCCGTCACCATTCGCGCCTCGGAAATCAACGATCCGGGCACGCTGACCGTGACCAACCTGGACCGTACCGTTTATGAAGATCAGGCAAGCTTTATCGGCGGCAATATCGTGGTGCAGGACACCGAATCCGCCGCCTTCGGCACGCCGGTGACCGTCACCATCACCGCGCCGTCCGGCACCCTCGGCATCGGCGGCGCGGACGTGAACACCAGCGCCACCGCCAGCGCCGCCGGCAGCCAGCCGGTTACGATTTCCGGCGACAACTCCGGCACGCTGACGCTGACCGGTCGCGCCAGCGACATTGAAGCGCTGCTGAACGACGCGGCGCTCGGCCTCACCTGGCAGAGCGGCGCCAACGTCAACCACGACCTGAACGGCGCAGCGGCGGGCGATGTCACCATCACCCTGCATCTGGACGACGGCGACTCGCATATCGGCGACACCGTGCAGGCCGACCCGGCCGACCAGACGCTGAACCTCACCATTGTGCCGGTGAACGACGCGCCGGTTGTCTCTGCAACGGGCGGTACGGTTTACCTCAACAGCGATCCGGCGGTAGTCGACGGCACCAAAGTCGGCGGCTTTGTGATTTCCGACCCGGATTACACCGACGGCGGCAATATCGCCGACGGCGAAACCGATTTTATGCAGGTGACGGTGCGCATCACCGACGCCAGCGGCGTGCCGCTGACCGCCGCGCAGTACAGTAACGCCGGCGTATCCGACATCACCATTAGCTCCGGCAACACAACGTCCGGCGTGACGATTGACAGCGTCTATAACGGCAGCGAGTCCGCACTGGTGATCCGCGGCACGCTGAGCCAGGTGAACGCGTACCTGGCGGCGCTGACCGTCGCCATGACCGGCTCCGCCCTGTCGAACGCCGATAACGCCTGGCGTGTGGAAGTGATTGCCGACGATCGCCTGCGCGACGCCTCTGGCAACCTGACAAGCGCCAACAGCGCCAACGGCGGCCAGAACGATGCCGTCACCGGCGTCGCGGCGGTGCCGACCACGGCTATCGACCCTTACGGCGCGCTGCCTTCCGGCCTGAGCCAGAACGTCAGTACCGCATGGCGCAGCGTCTTCACAAGCGACGTCAACGATCCGGCGACCATCACGGTGACGGACAAGTCAGTCAACGAAGGCTCAACGACCGTCGCCCTGCCCGCCATTACCGTGGCGGACCCGGACGCCGACAGCGCCAGCCTGACGGTGACGGTCACTCTGCCGGGCGGCTTTACCTTTAAAACGATTGGCGGGACGGGCGGCACCGTTGATGCGGGCGGCGTCAACACCACCAGCTTCACACTTACCGGCACGCTTTCGCAGATCAACAGCCGCCTCGCTAACCTGACGGTGAACCTGCCGACCAACGCGGGCGTCACCGCCGCCGACTGGAACGGCACCTTTAACGTCACCGTAGTGGTGAACGATAACGCCAACCACGGCAGCCGCCCGACCACGCTTACCGGCGACAGCAATAACCCGAACGCGAACCCGGGCGACATCAGCTACGCCGATGACACCTCCGCCGCGCTGGTCACCACCCGTACCTTTAGCGTGACCGTGAAACCGTCGAACGATGCCCCGGTCGTGCTGGTCGGCGCTACCCAGACGCTGGCCCCGGTGAGCGAAGACACCAGCGCCGCAGCGATTACCGGCGACACCATTGCCAACCTGTTTGTCGGTAACTTCTCGGACCCGAACGATCAGGTCAACAATGCGTCCATTACGGCAACCGGCGGCACCAGCGCTGACAGTTTCTGGGGCGTGGCTATCACTAACCTGTCAGTCAACAGCGCGCAGGGCGAATGGCAATACTCCACCGATGGCGGCACGACCTGGGCTGCCATTGGCAGCCGCACCGACGCCAACGCCCTGCTGCTGGATGCAACGGCCAAAGTCCGCTTTGTACCTGCCGCTGACTTCTTCGGGACGCCTGCTGCCTTGAAAGTACGTCTGGTGGAAACCAACAACAACGGCGACACCACCGCAACGACAGGGTCGCTGACCAGCGGCCAGACTGTATCAACGGCAACCAACGGCAGTAGTTCACGCTATAGCGCAGCGATGGTCACCCTCTCAACCAGCGTCACTAACGTCAACGACCGTCCGACGATTAGCGCGACGCCGCTGACCATGCAGGAAGATACGCCAGTTGGCAAAACGCTGACCTCTATTCTTGGCAGCTACAGCGACGCCGCCGACAACCAGACGGGAATTGCTGGCGGCGGCAACGCCAGAGGCGTTATCGGCTATGTGGCGATCGTCGGCAACACCACCGACGCAAGCCTCGGCCACTGGGAGTACTCTACCAACGGCACCAACGGCACGACCTGGACTGCGCTTGGCACAAGCTACAGCGAAACCAACACGCTGGTGCTGCTCGACTCGACCCAGCTGCGCTTTGTGCCGCTGGCCGACTACAACGGCGCGGTGCCGGGCGGCCTGACGGTGCGCGTCTCCGACAGCACCAGTTCCGCCGATACCGGCGTCAGCGCCGCGGGCAGCACGCAGGATCTGCAAAGCGCCTTCAACAGCGGCCAGACCAGCCACTGGAGCACGGCGCAGAGCATCAGCATGAGCATTACAGCGGTGGCGGACGCGGAGAGCGACACCGCCGCCACCCATTCGGGCGAGGCGAAAACCATCGACGTGCTGGGCAACGACAGCTTCAGCAACAGCGATAAAGCGATCACGGCGGTCACCCAGGGCGTTTATGGTTCCGTGGTTATCGACAACGGCAAGGTGATTTATACCCCTAACACCGCGAGCTACGTCGGCAGCGATACGTTCACCTATACCGTCACCAGCGGCGGCGTGACCGAAACCGCGACGGTCACGATTCAGATGAATAACGCCGCCCCGGTCACCCAGGGTGAAAACGTCAGCACGCCGGAAGATACGACGCTGACCAGCTCCGCCGCGCAAAACCTGCTGCTGAACGATTCCGACCCTGATGGCGATACGCTGAGCATTCTTAACTACTCCGTCAGCGGCGTCGGCACGGTGTTTACCGCAGGCCAGACCGCCGACCTCACCGGGTATGGCAAACTGACCATCAACGCCGACGGCAGCTATACTTTTGTCCCGGTCGCCGACTGGAACGGTACGGTGCCGACGGTGACCTACCGGGTGGTTGATGGCCGCACCAACGGCGACGTCACCTCGACGCTCGATATCTCCGTTACGCCGGTGCAGGATGCGTTTAACGACAGCCTGACGACCCACGCGGGTACGCCGGTGACCATCGACGTTTTCGCCAACGATAAATTCAGCAACGGCGATAAAGCGATTACCGGCAAGACCAACGGCGCTTACGGTACGGTTAGCATCAGCAACGGCCAGGTGATTTACACGCCGACCAGCGGCTATGTCGGCACCGATACCTTCACCTATACCGTCACCAGCGGCGGCAAAACCGAAACCGCGACGGTCACCCTCACTCTGGTCAACGACGCGCCGCAGGTCGGCCTGGCTAAAACCGGCAGCACGGCGGAAGACACAACGCTTACCAACGGCGAAAATCTGCTGACGGGCGCCAGCGACCTGAACGGCGACGCGCTGACGGTGAAATCGTTTACGGTGGGCAATACCACCTGGGCCGCCGGCCAGACCGCCACGCTTGCGGGCTACGGCGCGCTGACCCTCAACGCCGACGGCAGCTATACCTTTGTTCCGGTCGCCGACTGGAACGGCAACGTGCCGCAGGTGACCTACACCATCACCGACGGTCGCACCAACGGCGACGTCACCTCGACGCT
>NZ_SZWP01000030.1:0-15411 GCF_005280825.1 Citrobacter sp. wls829 | reverse complement strand
ATGACCTGCTTATTCGCACCTTCCCTAATGCCACTGCTGTCTTTTTCATTTTTTTACTCACTTTTAATTGTGAATTTTGCTATCAACTTTGTTATGCGGGCGGCGCGCCAACATAAAAAAGCCCCCTATTGAACAAGGGGAAAACAAATAACACACCAGTAAAATTATTAAGGACGTAGCAAGGCATATATCATTATTGGGAATATAAATAAAACCCAGATAGAGCGTGACAGCATGTATTACTGAGAGTCACTCTCATTAATAGAGCGATGTAGCATTAATGCTTCAGCAATAATATCTTGTTTGCTTTTTCGTGTTTCAAATGCCAGTGTGCGAACGTATTCCCACAAAGAGGTATCGACACGCGCACTTAAAAGAACCATATCTTTCGAGCGGGTACCTCTGGCTTTTCGACTATCGGGATAATCTCGAGAAGGCATTGTCATCTCCTGAACGCAATAATACGCTTATGGCGATGAAATATGCATCCAGTGTAAAAACATGTCAACGGCAAAAAAAATGCACAATAGTAATGAAACTGTTAATAAATCACTTAAAAGTGGAACGCTATTTCAAATGAAAGATAACTTGATTGTTGAATAATGTGTAATTTTTACTTTACGCACATTCATTGTGACTCATTAGATTAAAAAAAAGACGTCTACCGCGTGGCTAACAATGTGCCATCAAAACATCATTCCAGCCAATAGGTTACATAACGTGTTTAATGTCTACTTTTACCTAAAACCCCTGTTTTTATATGCCTTTTTGCGTTGATTTTCGGTGCTATCCGCTGCGTAAATCGCGTTGATTCTCACTGCGTTGTCGCCTGCGTTGTCGAAAAATAAGCACGGAAAGGTAAAATTTTAGTAAACATTGCATTCTTTCGCTTTTAAAAATAAGTCGATTTAAATTGATTTAGATCAATTTCACCAGCCACGTAACGGCGTAAAAATCGCCACTTGCGGTGACTGGAAACAATGTTGTACGCCGATTTTATCAGCAGAAAAAACAGGTGCAGGGACGTTAAAACTCAGAGGAAAGCGCGGACCAGGACGCCATTTTCAGGCGATCCCTTGCGAAAGGAGAGTCCGCAGAGTGCGGAATGTCATCCCGCTCTGGGCTACAACGCCAGAGCGGTCTTATTCATGAATCTCAACAATCTTCAATAATCAGATACACCGCCTTCACCGGACCATGCACCCCGACCACTTTGATAAGCTCAATATCCGCCGTTGAGCTGGGCCCGCTGATGATGTTAATGCACGACGGCATACGCTCACCGGCCTGCGCTTTCTGATGCAGAACCTGCGCCAGTTGCGCCACACGCGGCAGGATGCTGCTTTTACGCAGCACGAAAATAGAGGACTCGGGCAACAGGCTGATTGAACGCCCGCGCTCCGGAGCGGAAAACAGCACCACGCCCCCGGACTCCGTCAGGCCATACTCGGCATACACCACGCCAACTTTCGCCTGCTCGGCCTGAACAATATTCTCGGCTCCACGCACCGGATCCCAGACCACAGCATTACACTCTCGCTGCAAACGCTCGGTTATCCCCAGTTCTGCCAGCCGACTGTCGCCGCTAACCACCACCGGCTGCTGCCCCAGCTGTTGGCACAAACGTAACGCCGCCTCAGGGGCCTGCGCCTCATGGGTCAGTTCGCACTGCGCCAGCATCACCTCGCTGGCAAACTGCACAAACGCGTCGCAGCGCTGCTGCGGGCTGAGTTCGGTCAGCCGCTCGTTCGCATAGTTGTTCACCGGCGCGGCTTCGGCCTGCGGTTCCCGCCGCAGCGGACGGCCCAGCGCCTGGGCAACGGTGTTTAAAAACGCGGTACGGTTATCCATTCTTTTTCTCCTGCGCCTGATGTTTCTTAAACCAGCTACGGAAACTCTCTCCGTCAGCATCAGGAAGATCGCGCGCTTCCATCCAGTCGCCAATCGCGCCAACCTTGAGCGGCGTTTTACCGCCATTGATAAACCAGCTCGCCGCGTGGGCACCGGCCATCATGCCGACCTTCCACAACCCTGGATGGCTGTTGGCATAAGCGAACATTTTGATCGCCCGACGTTCCGCTTTCGGGGTAATCCCTTCCTCGGCCATTACCCGGCGATGGCGCAGGATCAGTTTTGACAGCGGTATCTGCACCGGACAAACGCTGTCGCAGGCCGTGCACAGTGAACAGGCGTAAGGCAGGTCTTTAAAATCTTTATAGCCGCCGAGCAGCGGAGAGATCACCGCCCCGATAGGCCCTGGATAAATAGAACCGTAGCCGTGCCCGCCAATATGGCGATACGCCGGGCAGGTGTTCATACAGGCTCCACAGCGGATGCAGCGCAGCACATCGCGAAACTCAGAACCCAGCACCTGCGAGCGACCGTTATCCACAATCACCAGGTGAAACTCTTCCGGCCCGTCGACGTTATCCGCCTCGCGCGGCCCGGTAAGCCAGGTGTTATAGCCCGTCAGACGAGCGCCCACCGCACTGCGTGCCAGCATAGTGATCAGCACGTCCACGTCGGCAAAGGTCGGCGCGATACGCTCCATGCCCATCACCGCAATGTGCGTTTTCGGTAACGTGGTACACATCCGCGCGTTACCTTCGTTGGTGACCAGGCAAACCGAGCCGGTCTCCGCCACCGCGAAGTTACAGCCGGTAATGCCAATTTCAGCGCTGAGGAAATCCTCGCGGATCTTCTGGCGGATGAACAAGGTCATCGCTTCCGGCGTTTCCGGACCGTCATAGCCCATCTGCTCATGCAGCACGCGACGGATCTGATAGCGATCTTTGTGGATAGCCGGGACCACCACATGCGAAGGCGGATCCTGATCCAACTGGAGAATATATTCGCCCAGATCGGTTTCGATCACCTGAATACCGGCATCCTGCAGCACGTGGTTAACGCCGATCTCTTCGGTCACCATCGACTTGGACTTCACCACCTTCTTCGCATTTTTCGCTTTCGCGACCTGCAAAATATAGCGGGTAGCCTCTTCCTTGGTCTGCGCGAAAAACACCTGACCGCCGTTTTCCGTCACTTTCTCGGAGAGTTGATACAGGTAGGCGTCGAGGTTACTCAGAACGTGGTCGCGGATCTGGCTGGCACGGTCGCGCCATTCTTCCCAGTGCCCTAACTCATCGACCATTTTTTGCCGGTTCGCGCCGATGCGCCCCTGCGCGTTCGCCACGGCTTTGCGCATAATCGGATCGTCAATTTGCTGGCGAATGCGCGTTTTAAACTCTACATCGCTGGTTTTTATCGACATCTCTTTCCCCTCAGCGGCTCATCAGCACTTCAGCAATATGCATCACTTTGACCGGCTGGCCTTCACGCTGCAGTCGGCCGCCAATGTTCAGCAGGCAGCTAACGTCGGCACCAATCAAATACTCCGGTTTCGCGTCCATGAGATGCAGGACTTTCTCTTTCACCATCTCGCCGGATATTTCGGCCATTTTGACCGAGAAAGTGCCGCCAAATCCGCAGCAGGTGTCCTGATCGGCAAAGGTTAACAGCTCCAGACCGCGTACGTTTTTCAACAGCGTGAGCGGCTCTTCTCTCACGCCCAGCTTGCGAGTCAGGCTGCACGAAGGGTGATAAACCGCTCTGCCCTGCAGGCTGGCACCGACGTCCACGACGCCCAGTTTGTTGACAATAAAAGAGGTGAGATCCTGCATGCGCGCGGCAACCTTTTCGGCACGCAATGCCCATGCAGGTTCATCGGCCAGATACGTCGGGTAGCTTTTGACCGCATAGGTGCACGAACCTGCCGGAGAGATAATCGGATCGTCATTATCCTCCAGCGCAGCGATCATGTTTTTCATCCCCGGGATGGCTTCTTTGATATAGCCACTGTTAATGGCGGGCTGACCGCAGCACCCCTGCTTCTCGGGGAAATTAACGCGGCAGCCGAGCTTTTCCAGCAACAATACGGAATCACGTGCCATCCGTGATTTCAGCGCGTCACCAATACAGGTGACAAAGAAATTTACATTCACAATAAATACCCCATTGCTTCATTGCCTTTTAAAACCGGCGGAACATCGCCGCCCGGTAATAATTCAATAATAAAAACTGGCCATTAATAAAACGGTGATACCTGACCTCTACTGTTTTATTGTCTTTTCGTCAGGCCCAGTTTTTACGTTTACTGGTTTTACCAATGCCCGGGTTCATGCTGTTGGTCGGGTCATTTTCCTGATAAAACCGCGCCATATTTTCAGGCGCTTTGTAAAGGTGGCCAACATTATGTTCTGCCGGATATTGCGCCCCGCGTTGGCGCAACAGTTCGAGCATCTGTTCTTTTAACGCGTGCGCATCAACGCCTTTTTTAACGATATAATCCTGATGGAACACATGGCACATAAAGTGGCCATAATAAAGTTTATGCACCAGCTGACTGTCAATTTCAGCCGGCAGATGTTCATACCACTCGGTATCATTGCGGCGTAGCGCAATATCCAGCGCAAGAATATCCTCAACCTCATCAGAATGAACGGCCTGATAGCGAATGGCGGCTCCCGCTGCAGCAAAGCGGTGCAGAAACGCCTTGCTGCCCTCTTCCGGGGTACAGGCAAAGAAATCTCCGTCTGCCGTTTTAAAGTACTCGGTTAACCATGCCTGCGCTTCGCCGATGCCGTCCCCTGCCATTTTCAGCATCAGATGATGCTCGTAGTTGTCACGCCAGGTTTTCATGCGTGGCGGGAGATGGCTCGGGAAAAAATGACTGAATGTCTGCATTGCGCGGTCGGTAAAGTGCGGGCGGAATATCTTCACCTTCTCCAGCATGGCCTCGGTGCGCCCCTTCAGATTAAAGAAAAACGGCATTTTGTCGGTGCCGAGTTTGTCGATCATCAGGAAGGTGTCTTTGCTGTATTTCTCTGCAACATCATAGATATCACGATGCATATACTCACCGGCGACCGGTAAGTGTGTAAACGTCGCCAGCATATGGCGGCGTATGTCCGTCAACACCGAGGTCTGATTGGTACCAATGTAGAACACCTGCTGATTCTTCTCAGCTTCAAAGGTGTCCAGACGCACGGCAAACACCGCCAGTTTCCCCGCGCAGCCTGAGGATTCGAACAGGCGGTCCGGGTCGGCGTTGTAGCGCGCCGGGGTGTCGGCATCAACGTCTCTGACGCGGGTCACGTAGTCGTGGTCGTGCGCGTGACGCCCGTCATGACTGACGTCAGCACGCGCAATCGCGTTGTTATCCAGGCGGGCGAGGATCTGTTCCGGCGTCTCGCCCAGTTCGATGCCCAGATGATTGACCAGTTGTAGCTGTCCCTGTTCATCCACGCGGGCAAACAGTGACATCTCGGTGTACGCCGGGCCACGCTGAACCAATGCACCGCCGGAGTTATTACAGATACCGCCAATCACCGACGCACCAATGCAGGAGGAGCCAATCACCGAATGCGGCTCGCGGCCAAACGGCTTCAGCGCCTTCTCCAGCGAATACAGCGTGGTACCCGGATACGCCAGCACCTGCTTGCCCTCATCCAGCACATGCAGACTGTCGAGGCGCAGCGTGCTGATGATAACGATGTCGCGATCGTAGCCCTTGCCGTTCGGCGTGGAGCCTTCCGTCAGGCCGGTATTTGAGGCCTGCATCAGAATGATTTTATCGGCCTCCACGCAGGCCTTGAGCACCTGCCACAGTTCAAGCAGAGAGCCGGGGATCACCACCGCCAGCGCCTCGCCCTGACCCGAGCGGAAGCCCTTGCGATAACGCGCCGTTTTGGACGGATCGGTAAGGACGTAGGCGGGGCCAACCCGTTGGGTAAGTGCAGTCAAAAAGGATTTATTATCAGTGTTTTTCATGGAGGGCGGCTCTCCGCTCCTTATATCAGGGCAATCGAAAATGGCGATAGATTCATTTGTATGACAAAACAAAATAATCCCCCAATCATTACTTACATGCAATACCCTGGTTTATTTCTTTCGGCCTCGCTCACATTTTTATATTGAAAACCACAATTATCAGAAATCAAAAAACCGTTTAAAACGACTTACCCGCCCGTCTCTATCATTATTACATAGACCATTATATAACTATTTATAGGTACCCATTTTGCGCCCAAAGATATTTACAGAGCATTATCTCTCAATTAAAAGCTTACAATAGTTACAAAACCATTAATCATAATTACTTTATCCACTGAAGCGATTCAGTTTGCATATTTTATTTATCCAGCCATGTAAGTTTCCCGCCATAAATACAAATAAGGTTTAATAAACCCATCAGGAATAGTAATGAACGAATATATTATGTTTGTTTTAGCCCTCTCTCCTTTGCTGCTTATGGTATTTTTAATACTAAAATTAAAAATGCCGATTCATTATTCAGTCTTGATTACGCTGGCCTTTACCATCGCGCTGTCGGCGATATTCTGGGATATGCCGTTACAGAATCTGAAAGCCTCCGTGGGCTATGGTGCCCTCAAAGGGTTATGGCCGATTGTGATTGTGATCCTCGGTGCGATATTCAGTTATAACGTGATGCAGGCCACCAAAGCGCTGGATATTCTGCGCGATATTCTCGCCAGTATTAGTGAAGATAAACGCATCCAGGTACTGCTTATTTCGTGGTGTTTTGGCGGATTTCTTGAGGCCGCCGCTGGCTACGGCACCGCGGTTGCCATTCCTATCGGCATCCTGATCGCACTGGGATTCAATCCGCTCAAAGCGGCCATCGCCTCACTCGTCGCCAATACCGTGCCGACGGCATTCGGCGCGGTGGGTATTCCGGTTTCAATTCTCGCTGAACAGGTTAACCTGCCGGTTTTCACCCTCGGCGGAACCATTATTATGCAGCTGGCGCTGTTTAATATTCTGCTGCCGTTTGTGATTATTTGTATTATCGGCGGTGGCCTGAAGGCGATTCGCGGCGTGTTCTTCATCACACTAATTTGCGGTATTACCACGCTGGTGCCGCAGTATTTTGTCGCTATCCACCTTGGCGCAGAACTCCCTGCATTTGCCGGCAGCCTGGTCAGCCTGTTTGCCGTCGCCATTCTTGGTCGCCTGCGCAACGGCAAAACCGCCCCCGAATGGCGCATTGAAACCAGCCATACCCGGGAAACCACACCGCGCTCGGCGAAGGTGCTATTCCGGGTCGGCTCCATCTACCTGTTTATTTTTATCTTTATTCTGCTGTGCTCGCCGCTGTTCCCGGCGGTAAAAGCGGCAGCATCACAGCTGGCTTCGGTGCTGCATTTCACCCTCGCCGACGGTAAAACGCTGGCGCTGAAAATCGAGTGGGTCACCACGCCGGGGATGCTGATCATCTTTGCGACCCTGATCGGCGGTTTTATCCAGGGGGCTTCGGCGCGCGGGATGCTGGAAGTGTTTGTCAAAACCATTTTCCAGTTGAAGAACTCGATCGTCGCCATTATGGCGATTGTTGCGCTGGCCACGGTGATGGATCTCAGCGGTATTATCGCCACGCTGGCTCAGTCGATTGTTGACCTGACCGGCGGCTCGTATGTCTTTCTCGCCCCGGTTATTGGCGCGCTGGGTACGTTTGTCACCGGCAGCGACACCAACTCGAATATTCTGTTTGGTAAACTGCAAACCATTGCTGCCAGCAAGTTGAATATTGATCCTAACTGGCTGGCGGCGGCCAACACCTCCGGCGCGACGGGCGGGAAAATGATCTCCCCGCAGAGCATCGCCATTGCGGTTTCCGCCACCAAAATGGAAGGCCAGGCGAACCAGATTATGTCTGGCACCATGAAATACTGCTGCGCCTACATCGTGATCCTCGGCTTAAAGGTCGGCCTCTTTTACTACTGGTTTATGGCGTAACGCATTGTCAACCCCAGCCATATTCTGGCAAGCGTGTTTGACAAGACAGTGAACAAAAAGGTTTACAGCCACCCGGTCAGGAGAACGCCGCGGCTGGCTTTACGATTTGTCGGCGCTGACTAAAATAGCGCCGATATTTCAAAGAGAGGATTGTTGTTATGTTGTTCTGGAAAAAGATGGTGAAGAAGTTCGACGCCTTTTCTGCGTTGATCCCACCACGCTACTTCCGCGTGTAATGCCTGGCACTTATGCCTGATGGCGCTTCGCTTATCAGGCCTACGTTTCACGCACATTTGTAGGCCGGATAAGGCGCAAGCGCCGCATCCGGCTGCTACAGCAGAGTAAAACACTCACCCCTTTCTCTTACGCATTCCGCACGTTCTTAACACCACCACCCGTAAACGCAGCCACGCAAAGCGATAAATCAGCGGATGCTGAAACCGTAGCAATGTCAAAAACATAGCGCCTCCCGTTACCGGAACGTAGGCAGCAGGCCAAACACGTCCAGCACCACCGTCAGATAGACAACCGCCCCGCAGACGATCACCAGGTTAAGCACCGTGTTATTGCAGGGTGCAGTGTAGCTGGCCGTAGGGAAACGCTTACGCGCCGCTTTTACCAGGAACGGTGGCAGGATCACGCTCCAGATGGTGAAGGCCAGACCGGCATAGCCAATCGCGTGGACAAAACCATTCGGGAAGAAAAAGCACACAGCAGCCGGTGGGAAGTAGGTTACCAGCGCAGTTTTCAGACGACCGACGCCGTTATCCGGGAAGTGAAACAGGTCAGCGATATAGTCAAACAGGCCGAGGGTTGCCGCCAGCAGGGAACTGGCTACCGCAAAGTTGCCGAAGAAGGTCAGGATCAGATCCATATAGCGGCTGGTAAACAGCCCGCTGATGGCCTCGACAAACACATCGATATTGCCGCCTTTAGCGATAATCGGCGGGAATTCCGAACGGCTGATGTTGCCCATCGTCACGCCCAGCCAGAAGACATACAGCAGCAGAGCAAACAGCGTGCCGATGATTATCGAACGCGTAATATGCGGGATCCCACTCTTACCGTACAGTTTGACCAGGCTCGGCACGTTGCCATGAAAACCAAATGAGATAATACAGAACGGCAGCGTCATCAGGATGTACGGCAGGTACTGCGACCCTGGGATCGCCACCGCTACGCTATCGACCAGTTTCGCCACTTCAATATGGCCGACCAGCCCGGAGAATGTGGCAAAGAACGCGATAAACTTACCGATGATCAAAATAGTGGTGATGCGTCCGACCAGCAGCGAACTGTACCAGGCAATCGCCCCGACCAGCATACTGACAATCACCACCGAGACATTCGCCGGAAAGCGCACGCCGCTGTATTTGAACACAGTTTGCGCCATCACCGCCGATGACCCGGAGATATAGGCATAGGTCAGAATATACAGCACAAAGCCAAACGCGATACCGACCACGATATTCCACTTCTGGCCTAATAAATCCTGAGTAAAGGTATTAAAACTGGCACCTGCGCCGTAATGCAGGTTAACTTCAACCAGCATCAGGCCGGTTAATAACATCATGATGGCAACAAAAAGCAGAATGACAGAGGCGCCGGGAAACCATACGCCGGCCATCGCAATCGGCAGGGAAAACATTCCACCGCCCACGACGGTTGCGATAACCAACATGGTTCCGCTAATCAGTCCGGGGGTACTACTCTGTCGCTCAATGGCATTAATATCCATGATAAATGTTCCTGTAGACTATTCGTTATAATTACAGCTGTCATTTGTACATCATGCGGATAATAAAAATGTCGGAGTCAGGGTTTGCAATTTTTTCGTTATATTGCGGTAATGGGCACCGCAAAGGCTTCCTGTTCATGGAAAAGGAATACAAAAAAGCCCCATCACAAGATGGGGCCTGAATAACATTTAAATATAGTCAAAGCGTGCGGTAAAGAAGCGCAACTGCTTAGGCTCGTAAATAAACTTCAACCCGCGAATATCTTCTTTATGCTGGTAAAGTTTAATGATGCCGTCTGCCACCACATCCATATGCGCATAGGTATACACGCGGCGTGGAATAGTCAGGCGTACTGTTTCGAGTTTTGGTCTGTGGTGCTCACCGGTGGCATTATTACGGCCCGCAGAGATAATACCGCGCTCCATACTGCGCACGCCGGTCTCGACATAAATGCTGGCTGCCAGACTCTGCGCCGGGAACTCGTCCTGGGTCAGATGTTCGCAGAAGCGACGCGCATCGAGGAATACCGCGTGTCCGCCCACTGGCTCAACAATCGGCACACCGGCAGCTTTTAGCTTGTCGCCGAGGTAGCGAACTTGCTTCACGCGGTGCTCGATGTACTCATACTGCATGGCTTCGCGCAGGCCAATCGCCATCGCTTCCATGTCGCGTCCGGCCAGACCACCGTAGGATGGCATGCCTTCATAGACCACCACTAACTCTTTGGCAGAAGAGAACATTTCGTCGTCGTTCATGCACAGGAAGCCGCCGATGTTCACCAGACAGTCTTTTTTACCACTCATGGTACAACCGTCGGCATAGCTGAACATTTCATGGACGATCGCGGCGATGCTCTTGTCCTCAAAGCCCTGCTCTTGCTCTTTGATAAAGTAGGCGTTTTCTACGCAGCGGGTGGCATCGTAGAACACTTTAATGCCGTGAGCTTCCGTCAGCTCGCGCACCGCACGCATGTTAGCCATCGAGACCGGCTGCCCGCCCGCGAGGTTAACCGTCACCGCCAGGCAGATATACGCAATATTCTCTGCGCCTTTTTCATCAATCAGCTTTTGTAATTTTTTAAGATCAATATCACCTTTAAAAGCAATATTCAGACCAGCATCGTGTGCTTCGTCACGCACGATATCCACGAAGATGGCACCGTTTTTTTCCTGGTGATAACGCGTGGTGGTGAAATACATATTTCCGGCAACATATTGCCCCGGCTTAATGGCCAGCTGCGATAACAGGTTTTCTGCACCGCGTCCCTGGTGAGTCGGAACAATATGTTTAAAGCCAAACAGTTCCTGCACGGTTCTTTCCAGATGATAGAAGTTTTCGCTGCCCGCGTACGCTTCATCACCCATCATCATTCCGGCCCACTGCTTGTCGCTCATCGCGTTAGTGCCGCTGTCTGTCAGCAGGTCAATATAAATATCTTTCGAATTTAACAGGAAAGTATTGTAACCCGCTTCTTGCATTTTTATCAGGCGTTCATTACGCGGGATCATAGATACAGTTTCAACGCTTTTAATACGGAAGGGTTCTGCCGGATAATTCATGTTGTTTCTCCAGTAACAGTGGTCGTGTACGTATTAATGTGAAGTAAATCATATCGAGTTCATCAACAGAGGCTGATGAAATATTACTATTCTCCGCCTGATACAGGGGGGGAAATAATGTGGAAGCACTATGCAAGATTTGATTGATTATGGAAATAGCCCAGTCAACATTAATCACTGCCAATAATTTAAAAAGCTGTAAATGTGAGTGATGCAAATCACACGTCTTTTTTTTACCCGTTCATATTCAACAAGTTTTTTTCTGCGTATTGATTTGCTGTTTGCCGTTGTGTGTCTGTGGAAAGTGGAAATACTGAAAACTTAACTTTCCACGCTGTTCTCACAATCTACGGGTGAATAAGTACACGCCATTTTGTGAGAGTCGGATCACTTCACGGGGTTATATTTGTGATTCATATCACTAAAAGTGTAAACCAAAGTGTACAAACCGGTGTAGTTTCAGAGTTTGCTATTTGTTTCAGTGATTTAGATCGCATTTTTAGCCCGACTCAGGGCCATGATATTTTCTGGAAATAATCGGTCTTTGACGGATGGAATGAGAATGAATTTATACGCTGAATAATACTGGTTTTGTTGGCGCAGGGAGATGTTCTGTTTATTCCGAATAGCACGCTAATCGCGCTTATTTCATTATATTTACATCTGGACTTCCCCCATTCTACTGGCGTAATTTACAGGGGTTTTATTAGCGCGACGCGAAGGTGCTACCAACACCTCCGCATCGCTAATCACAGTAACTATTTCACGAGAATAGCCATCATGACTGATACGCATTGTATTGCAGTTTCGTTTGATCCAGAAGTCCACGCCGCCGATAACCGCCATTTGAAGGTGGGATATGCGAGTCGTTATCCCGATTACAGCCGTATTCCGGTGAAGTACGTTCGCTTTCCGTCCATCGTGATGAAGGGGATGTGGTTAAAAGCCGCCGGATTCGACACCGGCACCGACGTAAAAGTACGGGTGATGGAAGGCTGTATCGTGCTCACCGCCCAAACGCCCCAACCCGAAGAGTCAGCGCTGATGACGTCGCTGCGCAAAGTGGAAAAGCTGTCGGCGCGCAAACAAAAGCAGGTGCTGGAGTTTATCGCGGTAATTGCGGGGAAAGCGTCGAAGGGGTGAAAGTATGATTGTCCTTGGGGCGCCTGCAGGCGCCTTTATTGGTGACGAATTTTTATGTGATATTTGTATATCACCACCAGAACATTTAATTTAAGAATCAACATTTCTAATTAATAACCCATATCAATACTCATATATACCACTTGAGAAAGTGTTACTTAGGTCAAATATTTTACCACCGATTTCTGCTATTTACATACTCTCATTTTAAGCCATCTTAATTTATTAAAGGATTGCTATGGCTGATATAGAAGGTATTGCGCGAAGGATCTATAACATTATCATTTCACCTGATACAGTCACAGGACTTATTAATGGTGGCTTATCTGTTCCTCTAGATTATGGGTATATGGTTTACGGTATTTTTGACACAGACAGCAGATTTAAACGAGAAACAGAACGTATTCGCATCATGACAGCCATAAAAAACGACATTCTCAATTATGAGAATATCGTCAATGCTGTTTCTCGCATTTTTCAGTTTTTTAACAACTTCTTATCCGAAAAGGCACAAGATAAAATATACAGAGTCGTTATTACATCTATAGCAGGAAGGGTTATTGCAAATACAATCGCCTCAAACATTGCTAAAGCCGTTATCGAAAAAACATCTTTCACTTATGTTGTCTTTAAGGGTAAAGGTAATCCGATAACACTGTTAAGCACCTTTCTTTTATTGGGAGGCATGACCGAACGTTCTATCAGGACATCGGATGACCTCAGTACAGATGCACCCGAGATATACGAATTATTAAGACCTCATGACTACGATCTTCTTTATTTTCTTTTCATTGATGCAGTACAACCTTTTGTTGATGCCATACATGCTGGATATACAGAAGGCAAGCCTGTTTTTATAAAAATAATTGATTTAGTGGGAGAGCACTTAAACAGTAAGGATAAGGACTGGTAAAATGAAAAAACTTATCACTCCAATAATAAATTTATTATTTTGTGGTTATATTTCCAGCTTATGTTTAATTTCTATTCTGGAGTTCAATTCATGGCAGGATAAAATTATTGCCATTATTATCATCGTTGGAAGCTCTTATATCATCGCCTTTATAGTCAATAGGCTCTTACCAATAAAGATACGCCTGTTGGATGGAGTACTTAAGCTATTATCTGGGCCATTGCTAGTCACAGGAGTCTTCGCCTGTTTCTCTTTTCTTGACCCCTGGCCCATAAAAATCATTGGAACGTTCATTTGGATTATCATCATGCTTTATTTCCCTTCTCATATAAATATAGATAAGGACTAATCATGTCAAACCCAGCCTATCTGTGGTTAACCGATGTAAATGGCTCCCCTATAATGGGAAGTTCACAAGTTGCTGGACGCATTGGTGCTATTGAACTGAAAGCAGTCACTCATCACCTTTCTGTCCCTGTAGATGGTAATACTGGCAGACTGACAGGAACTCGTGTGCACGCGCCGATTACAATACAGAAGGAGTTTGATAAAACAACTCCTCTTTTGTATAAAGCGTTGAGCGAAGGCCAGACATTAAAGTCAGCCGCAATAAAAATGTATCAAATTCTTGAGATTGGTATTGAAAGTGAATACTTTAATATCATTTTAGAAAATGTAAAAGTGACTGGCATCACACCAAATTTATTCCCCGGCTCGGGAACAGGAACCCACAATGAAACTATTCAGCTAAGATATGAAGCTATTACCTGGAAGCACTGCGATGGGAATATCATTTATAAAGATGTCTGGAATCACAGAGTAATTATTTGACTGCCATTGAATATCTCACCAGCACATAAAGAATGTGCTGGTGATGAAAGCGTACATCCCGTGGACAAACGAGGCAATCCCTCTTTAATAAACAACGAGATAAACCTAATAACTTTTAGTAAACTGATACAGCCATTATTAACTGTATAACCATTTCCCAGCTCTTGCCGATGCAATCAACATCCCGATAGTGAAGTCAGGCACAGGAACAGGTCGTAACTTCTTGAAGGGATTCCATGAGAAAGGCTCAACAGGATAGTAAGTTTCAATCTTAAAATTCCCTCTGGCGACCTGAAATTCTTCAAAGAACTCATCCATTAGCTCTTCTGCTTCACTAACATCAAACTGCATGTCAGTGTCAAAATCACTGTCCATCGTTAGCAAGCTTTGCTTCTTTTCATTATTGAATAAATAAACACCGTTGTAGCGTCTTACCAGTGCAAAAACACGTTGCTCAATATCATCTACCATAACTTATCATTACCCCGCGCTATACGATTGTAATCGCGTATTGAGCAGTAAGTGATTATCGAAACATCAGCGAATAAAATCACCGCCCCTATTAGGGGAATCGTCCGACCTACGAATGTACTTATTTTCGTAACCATTCGTCGTTTTGCCGTCCAGGGAGTATAGCCGCCAACCCAGGTTGGTAATTTTATGCCAAAAGGAAATTTGGCAGTTTTAAAATACCTCCGCATTGCTTTAGAAATCCGTGACGTACCTTCCTTTGCCCCTTTAGGCTTGGCTCTCGTTTTCTGATTGTTAACGCCGCTGTAAAGTGCAACCATTGCTAACACATCAACCCCAAAGTGATCTGCTGTGGTTTCGCAGAAAATCATGAAAAACAATTCAGACGCGGTAAGGTTAGAGCGACCGGCATAAAAGTATGTTCCGTTGAGTTCCTTTACTGTGTCCATCAGTACCCCTTCTTCCCTCAATGATTAGCTTGCTTATCGTACTCCTGAGAAATCACGAAGAATAAGGATGACTACCATAAAAGTTCTATTTTCAGATAAAATAAAATTCATGTCGCTGGTAGTAAGATAACAGACGACAGTAATATAGTAATTAAGTGTAATATCTGGCAAGGAAGACATTCATAACAGTAATATAAATAAAAATACTGAGACAGTGTAATATGAATAAGCTTACCATTCCGATAATAAAGAAAATTCTTAGCAGTTATGTGGTAATCCCCCATTTTTAACGGAGGTGATAAGTAGAATCAGGTCTTGCGTTGAATATACTGCATCGGCGTGAAGCCATTCAGTGCCATATTCGGACGTTCGTGATTATAAAACCATTGCCACTGCATGGCATAGCCCTGCAATTCGTCCAGTGAGTTAAACAGGTGCTGGCCCAGCCAGTCATAACGCACCGTCCGGTTATATCGCTCAATATAGGCATT
>NZ_SZWP01000016.1:0-35177 GCF_005280825.1 Citrobacter sp. wls829 | reverse complement strand
TCAGGAACTTGTTCGCACCTTCCCTAACGCTTGTAGTAATGCGCGGGAAACCACTGTCTTCCCAACAGAAGTGTCTGTACCTGTAATAAAGAAACGCTTCAGCATCACTAACTCCACCGTTATGCTTTGAAAATATAAGCCAGGAAAATAATACAGTGGAGAAAGTCTAAGGTAAGAGAACCTGAATCAGCTTGAGATAGCGCAATTTTTTGTACAACAGTTAAAAAATGTTAACCCTGTAATAGACGAATCAACAAAGAACCGTTATACATCGCGTCCTTCACGAGTGCGGCCCCCGCCATCGTTCCCTGATTGGTAAACTGTGTGCTCTCAACAACAATGTGCTTACTGTAGGCTGGCAACGCCTGTTGGCGAATACTGTCAGCAATGGTCGGAAACAGAATATCTGCGGCCTTGCTGAGCGGAGAACCGATCAAAATCTTTTGCGGGTTGAATAAATTCACCATGATGGCCAGGATGCGTCCCACATGCGTACCGACGCCGTTAATAATATCTTTCGCCAATAAATCACCCTGCATGGCGGCAAGGCATATTGAATCCACCGTCAACGGTTGGCCATGCAGTGAGGAGCTCATCGACTGCTTCAGACGCACCTGTGCGAGTTCAAGAACGCTGTCTACACTGGCTATCGTTTCCAGACACCCATGATTCCCGCAGTAACAACGCTTGCCATACGGGTCCACCTGCGTATGGCCAATCTCGACCAGACTGCTGCTGCCCGCATGCAGTAAATGGCCGTCGGTGATCACCCCCGCGCCCACGTTGTGGTCAATCACTACCTGAATCACGTCGCGGGCACCGCGCGATGCACCAAAAAGCGCTTCAGCCATGGTCCAGGCGCTGATATCGTGCTGAATGTATACCGGTACCCCGGTATGACTCTCCAGCGCGTCACCCAGTGGCATCTCTTTAACGTCATCGTAAAACGGCATGCGATGAACGATGCCATTCTCGGTATCGATAATGCCCGGCATGGTGATGGCAATGGACGTTAAGCGTTCAAGCTTTTGCTGATGACGAATGAAGAATTGATCGACCTGCGCAATCACGCGATCGAGCAGCGGGATCTCGGAGACCAGCGCCATTTCAAGGCAATCTTCAACCACCAGTTTGCTGCTGAGATCGCGCAGTGCGAGAAAAATTTCGCCACGACTGATACGAATAGATAAGTAGTGCCAGGCTTCCGTCTCGACAACCAGGCCAACGGCCGGACGCCCACGACTCCCGGCTTCTTTGATTTCCAGTTCTTGCACCAAATGTGCTTCGAGCATTTCGCGGACAATCTTGGTAATACTGGCAGGCGCTAATTGCGCCAGGCGAGAGAGATCAATACGCGATACCGGTCCGAGCTGATCTATCAGGCGATAAACCGCGCCCGCATTGGTCTGCTTAATTTGATCGATATGCCCAGGCTGACTATCAGCAACCACCACTTACTCCCTTTATTTTCGCGCTCCGAAATAATCTGTAGGCTATGGTGAAGTACTTCAATGGTTTCCGTCAACTTTTTACTTAGCCGTGTGATTTACCGCACATTTTCACCGGTTTTTAAACTAATTTAAGCACGCTGTACCGCCGCTAAAAGCTGCTGGCGAAAGCGTTGCGCAGCATGGCTTTGCTCGCGATGTTTAGGCCACACCAGCCACATTTCAGATACAGCATCCTCTTCTGCTATCGGTACCCAACACATTTCATACAGCTGTACCCGTTTAAAGGAGGCTGGCAGAATAGACACCCCCAACCCCGCCGCCACCAGGCCGATAATGGTCATCGCCTCCCCGACCTCCTGAGTTATAGTAGGCTTCAGGTCGTAGCGACGCATCAGGCCAAGAATATCGTCATACAATCCGGTCCCCACGTGCGGGTCAAAAAAGACAAACGGCTCGCGGGAAAGTTCCGCCAGAGTAACAACCGGCTTTTGTGCCAATGGATGCGCTCGAGGGATCATCGCCATCAGCGGTTCGTGCAGGATAACCTCCCGGTGCAGAGTGTCTGGCAGTTGCGTATTGCGCAGCAGTCCCATATCCAGCGTCCCTTCGCTTAATGGGGCAATCTGCTCGCGGGTATTCATTTCACGGGTTTGCATATGCACATCGGGGTAAGCCTGGCGAAAAAAGGACAGCGTATCTGACACCGCCTTAATAAACGGTGCTGAGGAGGTAAATCCGATACGCAACTCACCCGCTTCGCCCAAATGCAGACGTTCAGCTCTTGCTGCGGCTTCATTCACCAGCCCGAGGATCTGCCGACTGTCGGCCAGAAACTGCCTGCCTGCGGCGGTCAGCGCCACGCTGCGGTTGGTTCGCGCCAGCAATCTGGCACCCACCTGCTGCTCGAGGATTTGGATCTGTTGGCTCAATGGAGGTTGGGAAATGTTCAGCCGCGCCGCCGCACGGCCAAAATGGAGTTCTTCCGCAACCGCCACAAAGTAGCGCAGGTGACGCAGTTCAATATTCATATTTTTAAAATATTATTTGAGATTATTAATATATTAGACAGAATATTGTGATTTTCATACTCTAAAGACTAGTCCTGTATACCCAATGGATTTCATGTGAGCCGTACAACTACTGTCGATACTGCCCCGACAAGCGATGTTGATGAACAGATTATCTCCCAGCCAGATGCGTTTATAAAACGCGGCACCGCCTCTTTTATGCGCGTCACGCTGGCACTGTTTTCCGCCGGGCTGGCGACATTTGCCCTGCTGTATTGTGTACAACCGATCCTGCCGGTACTGTCCCATGAGTTTGGCGTATCGCCTGCCAGCAGCAGTATTTCACTGTCTATTTCCACCGCCATGCTGGCAATCGGTCTCCTGTTTACCGGCCCGCTTTCCGACGCCATTGGCCGCAAGCCGGTAATGGTCACCGCGCTCCTGCTGGCTTCCTGCTGCACCTTACTTTCAACGATGATGACCAGCTGGCACGGTATCCTGATCATGCGTGCATTGATTGGCCTGTCATTAAGCGGGGTCGCCGCGGTAGGTATGACCTATCTCAGCGAGGAGATCCACCCTAGCTTTGTCGCCTTTTCTATGGGGCTGTATATCAGCGGTAACTCGATTGGCGGCATGAGTGGCCGGTTGATCAGCGGAGTATTTACCGACTTTTTTAACTGGCGTATTGCGCTGGCGGCTATCGGCTGTTTTGCGCTGGCCTCCGCGCTGATGTTCTGGAAAATCTTACCCGAATCCCGCCACTTCAGACCGACGTCACTGCGGCCTAAGTCATTGTTTATTAATTTCCGCCTGCACTGGCGTGACCCCGGATTGCCGCTACTTTTCATGGTCGGATTCTTATTGATGGGGTCGTTTGTCACGCTGTTTAACTACATCGGCTACCGCCTGATGCTGTCGCCCTGGGAACTCAGTCAGGCGGTGGTCGGCCTGCTGTCCGTGGCTTACCTTACCGGTACCTGGAGTTCCCCCAAAGCAGGGTCAATGACCACCCGCTACGGTCGTGGCCCGGTGATGTTGTTCTCGACTGGCGTGATGCTCGTAGGCTTGTTGATGACGCTGTTCACCTCACTGTGGCTGATTTTTGCCGGGATGCTGCTCTTTTCCGCCGGTTTCTTTGCCGCACATTCGGTGGCCAGCAGTTGGATTGGTCCGCGCGCTAAACGCGCCAAAGGTCAGGCCTCGTCGTTGTATCTGTTCTGTTATTACCTGGGATCGAGCATTGCGGGTACGCTGGGTGGCGTTTTCTGGCATAACTACGGCTGGAACGGCGTCGGCGGGTTTATTGCGTTGATGCTGATCCTTGCGCTACTGGTGGGGTCCTGTTTACATCACCGTTTGCACGCCTGATTGTGATGCCCGGTATCGCCGGGCACACCGCATTACGTGGACGGCACGAATGCCTGGGCCGCGATTTGCATGCCCACCACCGTCCCGTTCATCAAGATATGCAGCATAATTGGCATCAGTATGCCGTTACTTTTAATTCGGGCATAAATCAGAACCAGTGACACGATAAACAACAGCAATAACGTCCTAAAATCCACATACTGCGTATGCATCAGCGCGAAAATGGCGGACACCACCGCTGACGTCAACCAGGTTTTATCCTTGAACCAGTACTGAAAGGCATTGAACAGGCAGCCGCGGAAAATCATTTCCTCATAAACCGGGGCAATAAATATCAGCGACAAACTCGACAGCCACAGCGCATAACTACGTAGTGATACCTGGGTTGTCACCCATTCTTCATTTTGTCTTATTCCCAACAGCCAGGGCCCGGCAAACTGCACCAGCAAAAGTGCGACAAATAAAATACCAAACCACGTCACGTTAAACGTGCCCTTTCCCAGACCTGCTCTTTTACTAAAAAAGAAATAATACAGCGGTACCAGCACAACGAACTCCACAGCAAACAGCAGTGGGAACAGTAATCCCTGCGCCTGTAACAGCGCGCTTTCAGCAAAAAAAAGGGGGACAAACGTGAGGCCAAACATCAGAATAAACATCGAAAAACAACCGGATACTGCCCGAGTTCTGGCGATATAGTCACTACTGATTTCCTGTTGCATACCGGCTCCCTGCTAAAAGATTACGCCATAGTTTAAAACATCAAATTTTGTTTATGATAAAAAGTATCATTATCACTTACAAGCTACCAACATTTCGCATTCTCTGCCGAGGAATGGGTAAATGCGGTAAATCACGTTAGACTCACAGGTCTGGTCCAACAGAACGAGAACGAAAATAATGAGTAACAGTACGAATTACCAACAGCTCACCCGCACGTTCCAGCGGCTCTCTCGCTTCTCCCACCTATCGGCTATCGCCAGTTGGGACATGTTCACCATGATGCCTCCTGGTGGCAGCCAGGCCCGTGGCGAAGCGCTGGCGGAACTGAACGTCCTGGAACATCAACTGTTAACCGATCCTAAGGTCGCCACCTGGATTGCCGGCGCGCAACACGAAGAATTGAATGATGTTGAACAGGCCAATTTGCGAGAAATGTCGCGTCTGCATCATCAGGCATCATTGTTGCCGGAATCACTGGTTGAAGCCAAATCCCTTGCGGGTAGCCGCTGCGAACACGCCTGGCGCAGCCAGCGCCCGGCCAATGACTGGGAAGGTTTTGCTGAGAACCTGAAGGATGTGGTGAAGTACAGCCGCGAAGAGGCCAGGCTGCGTGCCGAGGCCAAAGGTTGTTCACCGTATGATGCGCTGCTGGATGTGTTTGAACCCGACATGACCAGCGCCCGCCTGGACGTGTTATTCGCCGACCTCAAAGGCTGGCTCCCGGACCTGTTAAGCAAGGTGGTCGCCAAACAGTCCCGGCAATCGTTAATCGCGCCGGTTGGCCCTTTCCCGACGGCGGTGCAGCGCGAGTTAGGCCTTGAGACCATGGCGCAGTTGGGATTCGACTTTGCGGGCGGACGGCTGGACATTAGCGCCCACCCATTCTGCGGCGGCGTACCGGAAGATGTGCGTATCACCACACGGTATGATGAAAACGAACTGCTGAGCGCACTGTTTGGCGTTATCCATGAAACCGGCCATGCCCGCTATGAGCAGAACCTGCCGCGTAACTGGTCCGGTCAACCTATCGCCTTGGCACGCTCGACCGCCATTCATGAATCCCAAAGCCTGTTCTTTGAAATGCAGCTGGGTCGAAGCAGCGCCTTCCTGACGCGGCTAATCCCGGCGGTGAGGCGGCATTTTGGCGATCAACCCGCCTTTGAAGAAAGCAATTTTATCGCCTGGAACCAGCAGGTGAAGCCGGGCTTTATCCGCGTTGATGCCGATGAAGTGAGCTACCCCGCCCACGTGATCCTGCGCTACGAAATCGAGCGAGCACTGATTAACGGCGACATTGAAGTCGATGATATTCCGGCCTTATGGAATGAGAAAATGCAGGCGTGGCTGGGGCTGTCAACCATCGGCAATTACCGTAATGGGTGTATGCAGGATATCCACTGGACCGACGGTGGCTTTGGCTACTTCCCTTCCTATACCCTTGGAGCCATGTATGCAGCACAGTTGTTTAGTGCGGCAAATCGCGCGTTGCCGGGGTTAGAAACGGCCATTGCTCAGGGTGATTTCAGCGCACTGTTTGACTGGTTACGCCAGAACATCTGGCAGCACGGTAGCCGCTTTACCACCGAACAGCTGATTACGCAGGCCACCGGTGAACCACTCAGTAGCCGCTATTTCCGCGCACATCTGGAAGCCCGTTATCTGTAATTGCTTACCGTGAGTCATTGTACATATGGTTACACGCCGAAACCAATGACTCACGGAAGCCTTGATATTACAGCGATATAGTTATTTCAACGGCCCCGCAGTGGGGTTGAATGAAAAACCAAATCGAGGGTATGACAATGAAAAAAGTATTAGCTCTGGTTGTTGCCGCTGCTATGGGTCTGTCTTCTGCTGCATTTGCTGCTGAAACAACGGCCACCACGACTCCGGCCGCTGCAGCCACCACCAAAGCAGCCCCGGCTAAAACCACACATCATAAAAAACAGCACAAGGCGGCACCGCAGAAAGCGCAATCTGCCAAGAAACACACCAAAAAAACCACCGCTAAACCTGCTGCAGAACAAAAAGCACCAGAGCAAAAAGCACAGGCAGCTAAAAAGCACAGCAAAAAAGCCGTAAAACACGACGCAGCTAAACCTGCGGCTCAGCCAGCGGCATAATCCGTCAGAAATAACGCTGGCGTCCCCCACGCCAGCGCCTACGGCGCTAGCTCTTGTCGGTTTAGCGCCGCGTTCGGAGGGTAAAAGGGTGTCCCATTACCGCTTTGAGTTCATTCTTATTACACTGATAATTTGCGGCCTTATTGCCACGCACTTTTATCTTTCCTGAGTGTAGTTACCTGATTTTACTCCCACTTTCCCACCGTCCCGTCTATAGTATTCATTGAGGGTTTGCTTTTAATAATCATAATTCCCCACCAGAGTGTGATATGCATAAAACCATTGCGGTATTACTGGGTTCTATTTGTCTTTCTCCTGTCGTTGCGCATGCGGATCGGCCAGAAACGCCCGCCACTGAAGCTGAAGACATTAAAACGCTCTTCTTTGGTCATGACGATCGCGTACAGATCCCAGACCCGACTCAATCGCCCTGGGACGCCATCGGACAACTGGAAACCGCCAGCGGTAACCTGTGTACGGCCACGCTCATTTCTCCGCATCTGGCCTTGACCGCCGGGCACTGTCTGTTAACACCCCCTAAAGGCAAGCCGGATAAAGCCGTTGCGCTGCGCTTTGTGTCAAAAAAAGGCGTCTGGCGCTATGAAATCCACGGCATTGAGGCACGGGTTGATCCTTCACTTGGCAAGCGCTTAAAAGCGGATGGCGACGGCTGGATTGTGCCCCCTTCTGCGGCACCCTGGGATTTTGGTCTGGTGGTGTTGCGTTACCCCCCATCAGGAATTACACCGCTTCCCTTGTATGAAGGCGATAAAACCGCATTAACCGCTGCGCTGAAAGCCGCCGATCGCAAAGTCACTCAGTCAGGCTACCCGGAAGACCATCTGGACGATCTGTATGCGCATCAGGATTGTGTAGTGACCGGCTGGGCGCAAAACACCGTCATGTCTCATCAGTGCGACACGCTCCCGGGTGACAGCGGTTCCCCATTGATGCTGAAGACAGATGCGGGCTGGCAATTGATTGGTGTGCAGAGCTCCGCTCCGGCGGCGAAAGATCGCTGGCGGGCCGATAACCGCGCGATTTCGGTCACCGGTTTTCGCGATAAACTGGACGCGTTAGCGAAGGGATAACAACATGCTGCCCGCAGATACAGGCAGCATTTTTATCAGGCGAGTTTAATCATTATCATACCGGCCAGTAACAATGCCACGCCAATCCAGCCTTTATTATTCAGGCGCTGACCAAAAAGCACCCAGCCTGCGGCCAACGTGGCGGCAATCCCGAATCCCCCCCACAGGGCATAAGCAACGGAAAGGTCGATGCCTTTTACCGCCTGAGACAGCGCACTAAAGGCTGCCAGCACGGCGACCAATGACAGCACGCCATAGGCTTTACGACGAAAACCATCGGAAAATTTCAAAAAGACGTTAGCGACAATTTCCAGCACGATGGCCATCCCCAACCAGGCGCCGTGAACCCATTCAAACTGCTGCATGGGTCACCTCGCCCCTCGCTTTTGCTGGCTTTCGTGTGCCTGATTTAATCAGCACGATACCGAACACTAGCGAGACTAATCCGGCCACCTTCATCGCCGACAGGGTTTCGTCAAATAACAGCACGCTAAACAGCGTAATAAATAAAATACCGATACCTTCCCATAACGCGTAGGCCACGCCGAGGGCGATTTTTTTAACGGCGAAACTGAGAAAAATATACGATAAGGCGATCATTACCAGCATTAAAATAAAGCCCGCATTACCATTACCTACGCTTGCCCATTTCATCGACAGCGTACCTGTAATTTCAGCCGCAATGGCCAGACCTAATAAAATCCAGTAAAACATGATACTTCTCCTGCTAGAGAATAAAGTCCTTTGGGCTTACCGCATGCAGCAAACCAAAAAATAAAATCAGATAGCTCAGCGCATAGCGCCAGCTCAGGCAGAAGAAGGGACTAAAGCGCGTTGCGCCAGAGTTGCTCACCTGCAAGCAGGAAAGTAGAAGAGGTACGAAGAAGTGTAGGTAAACGCAAAAACATCCTGAACGTATTGTCCATAATATTACAATTATCCGCAGTGTTGCTTCTCGTCATCGCGGATGATAATTGTCCTCGGTAGTTAAACACACGCAATTTGTATCATAGGTTCAAGACGAACTCAAAATCTTTTCACTTCTTTACCTGGTTCGTTTGATTTTTGTTATAACGACTCGAGGCAGATCACACTATTATCCAGGTTCAGGATAACTCTTCAGGAATAAACATGGCGAAACCCATTATCACGCTTAGCGGTCTAAAATTAGTCATTATGTTGGGCATGCTGGTGATCATTCTGACCGGCGTCCGCTTTGCGGCCGATATCATTGTCCCCTTTATTCTGGCGTTATTTATTGCCGTGGTGCTTAATCCCGTGGTCCAGCGAATGGTCAAACTTCGCATTCCGCGAGTATTAGCCGTGTCATTGCTGGTGGTTATTATTGTGATGCTAATGGTGCTGCTTTTAGCATATTTAGGGACATCCTTAAATGAATTAGCGAGAACGCTACCGCAATACCGTTCTTCACTGGTTATCCCGCTGAAAAATATCGAACCGTGGCTGCAGCGCGCGGGAATGGGTGTTTCCGTCGACGAACTCGTGAAGTATATCGACCCTAATGCGGCGATGACGCTGGTGACCAATTTGCTGACGCAATTGTCCAATGCCATGTCATCTATCTTTTTACTGCTGCTGACCGTCGTGTTTATGCTACTGGAAGTGCCACAGTTACCCGGCAAACTCAAACAAATGATGAGCAGACCCGTTGAGGGAATGGCCGCTATTCAACGTGCAATCGACAGCGTGTCACACTACCTGGTCCTCAAAACGGCCATCAGTATTGTCACCGGTCTGGTCGCCTGGGGCATGCTGGCCGCACTGGATGTCCGCTTCGCATTTGTCTGGGGACTGCTGGCTTTCGCGCTGAACTACATCCCCAATATCGGATCCGTGCTGGCGGCGATCCCCCCTATTGCTCAGGTACTGGTGTTTAGCGGATTTTACGATGCCCTGGTGGTGCTGGCGGGCTATCTGGCGATTAACTTGATATTCGGTAACATTCTCGAACCGCGCATCATGGGACGCGGACTGGGGCTATCGACGCTGGTGGTTTTTCTGTCGTTGATATTCTGGGGCTGGTTACTGGGACCGGTTGGCATGCTGCTTTCTGTCCCACTCACCATCATCGTTAAAATTGCACTTGAGCAAACTGAAGGCGGCCAAAGCATTGCCGTTTTGCTGGGCGATCTCAATAAAGCGTGAAGCCGCCTCTCTCACTAATAAGCGGAATGTGCCATAAAAAAACGGCCTCCGAGGAGGCCGTATGACATGTTAGTAATAATTACAGCGCTTTCAGAATCGCATCCACGCTGGCTTTGGCATCGCCAAACAGCATATGGGTGTTATCTTTAAAGAACAGTGGGTTCTGCACGCCGGCATAACCGGTATTCATTGAACGTTTAAACACAATGACGTTCTGCGCCTTCCACACTTCCAGAACCGGCATACCGGCGATTGGGCTTTTCGGATCGTCCAGCGCCGCCGGGTTAACGGTATCGTTCGCGCCGATGACCAGTACGGTGTCTGTATCAGCGAAATCATCGTTGATTTCATCCATTTCCAGCACGATATCGTAAGGCACCTTCGCTTCCGCCAGCAGCACGTTCATATGCCCCGGCAGACGCCCGGCAACCGGGTGGATACCGAAACGCACCTTGATGCCGCGTGCACGCAGTTTTTCGGTGATTTCGGCCACCGGATACTGTGCCTGCGCCACCGCCATGCCATAGCCTGGAGTGATAATCACCGAGTGCGAATCCTTCAGCATTTCTGCCGTTTCTTCCGCGGAAATCTCGCGATGCTCACCCGCTTCCTGATCGTCACCAGTAGAAGAACCGTCGGTACCAAAACCACCGGCAATGACGCTGATGAAGGAGCGGTTCATCGCCTTACACATAATGTAAGACAGGATCGCACCCGAAGAACCCACCAGCGCACCGGTAACAATCAGCAGATCGTTGCTCAACATAAAGCCCGCCGCCGCTGCCGCCCATCCTGAATAGGAGTTCAGCATCGATACCACAACCGGCATATCTGCCCCGCCGATAGACGCCACCAGATGCCAGCCAAACGCCAGCGCGATAATGGTCATCACCAGCAACGCCAGAACCTGCAGACCCACGCTTTCAGTACGCACGAACAGCACCAGCAGCAGGAACGAAACCACCAGCGCCGCAAGGTTCAGCTTGTGGCGATTCGGCAGCATCAGCGGCTTAGAGGATATCTTGCCGCGCAGTTTACCAAACGCCACAATAGAACCCGTGAAGGTCACTGCACCGATGAAGATGCCAAGGAACACTTCAGTCAGGTGAATATTCACCAGAATCGGTTCCAGACCCGCTTCGTGATACAGGTAGCTGTTAAAACCAACCAGCACCGCCGCCAGGCCAACGAAGCTGTGCAGGATCGCCACCAACTCCGGCATCTCGGTCATTTCGACTTTCTTCGCCAGACGAATACCAATCGCGCCACCGATGATCATGGCAACCAGAATCCACGCGACGTTGCCGGTATCCGGACCAAAGATCGTGGCAATCAGCGCAATCGCCATCCCGGCGATACCGAAGTTATTACCCTGCTGGGACGTTTCATGCTTAGAAAGCCCCGCCAGGCTGAAAATAAACAGGATCGCGGCAACAATGTATGCAGCTGTAACTAATCCTCCAGACATGTGCTACCCCTTAGTTTTTCCGGAACATTTTCAGCATGCGCTGAGTCACGGTGAAGCCACCGAAAATATTAATGCTGGCAATAAGTACCGCGATAAAGCTCAGGAAACTCACCCAGCCACCCTGGCCAATCTGCAATAATGCCCCCACAACGATGATCCCGGAGATGGCGTTCGTCACAGACATCAGCGGCGTATGCAGCGCATGCGACACGTTCCAGACCACGTAGTAACCGACCACGCAGGAAAGCGCGAACACGGTAAAGTGGCCAAGGAACTCTTTTGGCGCCACATCGGCCAGCCAGCCAAACAGAATAACCACCAACGCCATCAGGGCGTATTTACGCCACGGTGAGACTGGTTTTTTCTCTTCAACCGGTGCAGGTGCAGCTTTTGCTGCCGCCTGAGGCTGAGCGGAAACCTGGATTGGCGGCGCAGGCCAGGTGATTTCACCTTCGCGAACCACCGTCACACCGCGCACCACCACATCGTCGAAATCCACGGTGATATTGCCGTCTTTCTCTTTGCACAGCAGCTTCAGCAGGTTAACGAGGTTGGTCCCGTATAGCTGGGAAGACTGCGTCGGCAAACGGCCCGGAAGGTCGGTATAACCAATAACCTTGACGCCGTTCTCGGTCGTGGTCACCTGATTCGCCACGGTGTATTCGCAGTTACCGCCGTTTTGCGCAGCGAGATCGACAATCACGCTGCCCGCTTTCATGGAGTCAACCATTTCACGGGTGATCAGTTTCGGGGCCGGTTTACCCGGAATCAACGCGGTGGTGACGATAATATCGACGTCTTTCGCCTGCGCGGCGAACAGTTCCATTTCCGCTTTGATAAACGCTTCGGACATCACCTTGGCGTAACCATCGCCGCTGCCCGCTTCCTCTTTGAAATCCAGCTCGAGGAATTTAGCGCCCATACTTTGCACTTGTTCTTTCACTTCCGGGCGCGTATCGAAGGCGCGAACAATCGCCCCCAGGCTGTTGGCCGCACCAATGGCCGCAAGACCCGCCACCCCGGCACCGATCACCATCACTTTGGCTGGCGGGACCTTACCCGCGGCGGTAATTTGTCCTGTAAAGAAGCGACCGAACTCATGCGCCGCTTCAACAATGGCGCGATATCCGGCGATGTTGGCCATCGAACTGAGGGCATCCAGCGACTGCGCACGCGAAATACGCGGTACGGAGTCCATTGCCATCACGGTGACATTGCGCTCGGCGAGTTTTTGCAGCAACTCCGGGTTTTGCGCCGGCCAGAGGAAACTGACCAGCGTGGTCCCCGGATTCAACAACGGAATCTCAAATTCTTCTGGTGCGTTGACCTTCAGGATAATCTCTGACTGCCAGACCGCATCCCCGTGAACAATTTCCGCACCCGCTTGCACAAACGCCTTGTCGTCAAAACTTGCCAGTTGACCCGCGCCGCTTTCAACCGCGACGCTAAAACCCAGCTTCAGCAGCTGCTCAACCGTCTTCGGTGTGGCTGCTACGCGGGTTTCATTGGTTAACCGTTCTCTTGGTATGCCAATTCGCATAATGTTCCCTTCCATCTGTATTTTTGATGATGGTTTATCAATGTTCGCAAGCGGCCTGCGCGCACTTACGTAAGAGGTAAGTGTTACCCCAACAAAATAAAACAGTAACAAACTCTGTATAACCTACTGAAATTAACGCCTGTGATCTAGCGCCAAAAAACAGTATTTATTATGAAATTCGCAAAACCGGGATGAATTAACCCGCAGACAGGGATAATGCCCTTGAAATAGCCCGCAAAGACCGATAAATCGCTCAAGCCAAGCGGCAAAACATGATTAAGCGCCACCACGGAACAATTGATTAACATTAAATTAACTTATGAAACTCAACCGATTTATCAGTTTTAGCGCTGAAATGCCGAATTTTTAGACATATCACGAAATGTTATCGATGTTGTTACGACGGCTGGCACGATGAGTGAAAAATGACGCAGACACTGACACAATTTAAATGCAATAATCAGCCACGTTTCTAGTCAATAACAATACCAGTACCTGGTTTGCGCAAGGCGAAGGATTATTTTTATGAAGCTTAAGAACACTCTCCTGGCGTCCGCACTTCTTTCTGCGACTGCTTTTTCTGTAAATGCAGCGACAGAATTGACGCCGGAGCAAGCGGCTGCCCTGAAACCCTATGACCGCATTGTGGTGACCGGCCGTTTTAATGCTATCGGTGATGCGGTTGCCGCCGTATCCCGCCGTGCAGATAAAGACGGTGCAGCCTCCTTTTACGTTGTTGATACCTCAGATTTTGGCAGCGGCGGTAACTGGCGTGTTGTTGCCGACGTCTATAAAGCCGACGCTGAAAAAGCGGAAGCTAACAAAAATCGCGTCATCAACGGTGTTGTAGAATTACCCAAAGATCAGGCTGTCCTGCTGGAACCGTACGATACCGTCACGGTACAGGGTTTCTACCGTAGCCAGCCTGAAGTCAATGACGCCATCACCAAAGCGGCGAGAGAAAAAGGGGCTTACTCTTTCTATATTGTCCGTCAGGTCGATGCTAACCAGGGTGGCAACCAGCGTATTACCGCATTTGTCTATAAAGCCGATGCGAAAAAACGTGTTGTACAAAGCCCTGACGCCATCCCAGCTGATTCTGATGCCGGACGTGCAGCATTAGCAGCCGGTGGCGAAGCCGCGAAGAAAGTTGAGATCCCGGGCGTAGCTACCACCGCATCTCCGAGTGCAGAAGTGGGTCGTTTCTTCGAAACGCAGTCAACCAAAGGTGGACGTTACACCGTCACGCTTCCGGATGGTACGAAAGTAGAAGAACTGAACAAAGCAACCGCCGCCATGATGGTGCCGTTTGACAGTATCAAGTTCACCGGTAACTACGGCAACATGACTGAAGTTTCTTATCAGGTTGCTAAACGTGCCGCGAAAAAAGGCGCCAAGTACTACCACATTACCCGCCAGTGGCAGGAACGTGGTAACAACGTGACCATCAGTGCCGATCTGTATAAATAACGGTCACGAGTAACAATATAAGGCGGCTTTTTGCCGCCTTTCGCATTTTTAGTCACAAATCTCCCCATGCCCATTGCATGCGCTCCCTTCTCTCCGTAAAATTCCGCGCCTTAGTGGCTTCCTCCATTTTTATGCGGTTTGCCAAAATAATTATTCTCTCACTCTCGTTTTTGTCACTGGATACAAATGGAAAAGAAATTGGGTCTGAGCGCACTGACCGCGCTGGTTTTAAGCTCAATGCTCGGCGCGGGCGTTTTCAGCCTGCCACAAAATATGGCAGCGGTTGCCAGCCCGGCCGCATTACTGATTGGTTGGGCGATTACCGGCGCGGGAATTCTCCTGCTGGCCTTTGCCATGCTCATCCTGACGCGCATCCGTCCCGATCTGGACGGCGGTATTTTTACCTACGCCCGTGAAGGTTTTGGCGAACTGATTGGTTTCTGCTCGGCATGGGGTTACTGGCTGTGTGCCGTTATCGCCAACGTTTCTTATCTGGTGATCGTTTTTTCCGCACTCAGCTTCTTCACCGATACGCCTGAATTGCGTTTATTTGGCGATGGAAATACCTGGCAGTCTATCGTCGGGGCCTCAGTGCTGCTGTGGGTGGTCCATTTTCTGGTATTACGCGGTGTACAAACCGCCGCCAGCATTAACCTGGTAGCGACACTGGCGAAATTATTGCCGCTGGGTCTGTTTGTCGTGCTGGCCTTTATGCTGTTTAAGCTTGATACCTTTACTCTGGATTTTACCGGTATTGCGCTGGGTGTTCCGGTCTGGGAACAGGTCAAAAACACCATGCTCATCACGCTGTGGGTGTTTATCGGGGTAGAAGGCGCGGTCGTAGTGTCAGCACGTGCCCGCAATAAACGCGATGTCGGTCGTGCCACGCTGCTGGCGGTATTGGCCGCGCTGGGTGTTTATCTGTTGGTTACCCTGCTTTCCCTTGGCGTGGTTGCTCGCCCGGAACTGGCTGAAATCCGTAACCCGTCAATGGCCGGACTGATGGTCAAAATGATGGGGCCGTGGGGTGAAATTATTATTGCGGCCGGTCTGATAGTTTCCGTCTGCGGTGCCTATTTAAGCTGGACGATTATGGCAGCCGAAGTGCCGTTTCTGGCATCGACGCACAAAGCGTTCCCGCGCATTTTCGCACGTCAAAATGCGCAAGGTGCACCGTCGTCTTCACTGTGGCTCACCAATATCTGCGTACAGGTGTGTCTGGTGCTGATCTGGCTCACAGGCTCTGACTATAATACGCTGCTGACGATTGCCTCCGAGATGATTCTGGTGCCTTATTTTCTCGTTGGCGCATTTTTGCTGAAAATCGCCACCCGCCCGATTCATCAGGCTGTTGGTGTCGGTGCCTGCATTTATGGCTTATGGTTATTATATGCTTCTGGCCCAATGCACCTGTTGCTGTCTGTGGTGCTGTATGCGCCAGGATTATTGGTCTTTCTTTACGCCAGAAAAACGCACACGCACGATAACGTGCTGAACCGCCAGGAATTGGTTTTGATCGGCCTGCTGCTGGTCGCCGCCGTTCCGGCTACCTGGATGTTGATGGGGTAAACGTCATACCCATCGTTTGATGTTAATGGAGATTACGATGGGTAAAAAGCCCCTGCCAATACTTATCACCGGCGCAGGCCGTCGCATCGGCCTCGCAATTGCATGGCATTTTTTGAATCAAAAACAGCCGGTAATTATCAGCTATCGTACGCATTATCCATCGATTGATGGTCTGCAAGAAGCCGGCGCGGTGTGCATTCAGGCCGATTTTTCGACCGATGCCGGCGTGCTGGCCTTCGCTGATGACGTAAAAAACCGAACGGATGGATTACGCGCCATCGTGCACAATGCCAGCGCCTGGGTTGCAGAAAAACCTGGTAAACCGCTGTCTGACGTGTTGTCCAGCATGATGCAGATCCATGTCAACACACCCTACCTGCTCAACCACGCGCTGGAGGGCCTGCTGCGCGGTCACGGCCACGCCGCCGGCGACATCATCCATTTTACAGATTACGTCGTCGAGCGCGGCAGCGACAAACATATCGCGTATGCCGCCAGCAAGGCTGCACTGGACAACATGACCCGCTCATTCGCGCGTAAACTGGCACCAGAAGTCAAAGTGAACGCCATCGCCCCATCGCTTATTCTGTTTAACGAAGATGACGACGCCGAATATCGTCAGCAGGCTCTGAACAAGTCACTGATGAAAACCGCGCCCGGCGAGAAAGAGGTCATTGAGTTAATCGATTATCTGTTGACCAGCTGTTTTGTCACCGGGCGTAGTTTTGCCCTGGATGGCGGTCGCCACCTGCGTTAGTGCAGTTTTACCCAACAAATAATCAGCAACCACGCGCTCAGGCCCCAGCAGACTACCGCCCCGCCGAGCGCGACGGGCAGGCGCATAAACCCGGTGAAGTACCACAGTGAAACAAGGTAGACAAAATAGGGAATAATTGACCACATACTGAAGACAATTGTGGTGCGTAACGCTTCAATACCGCGCTCGCTGGCCACAATATAGTGAGCGATCAGCGCAAATGTCGGGAACAGCGGAATTAATCCGGCAATATAGTAATTCTTTGTTTTAGCCAGCACGCCAATCAACACCACCACCAGCGCACCCAGCGCCGCTTTTATAAGTAACCCCATCACTTTGCCTTAACACATCAATAACATCAGCCCCTAGCATAACGGAAGCGTTCTCGTTTAGAAAAGATTAATGGAAGGAAAAACAGGGGCGGTGTATGTTGGCACTTTATAATCAAAATGAATGATATGAACACCATCGTATTTGTTGAAGATGATCCTGAAGTCGGTTCGCTGATTGCCGCCTACCTGGCCCGGCATGATATCGAGGTCATCCTTGAACCGCGCGGCGATGTAGCCGAAGAGAAGGTCCTGCAGGTTCAACCCGACCTGGTGTTGTTAGACATTATGCTGCCTGGTAAAGACGGAATGACCATCTGTCGTGATTTGCGCGGGCGCTGGCAGGGTCCAATTGTTCTGCTGACGTCTCTCGACAGCGATATGAACCATATACTGGCGCTCGAAATGGGAGCCTGTGACTACATTCTGAAAACGACGCCGCCGGCGGTGCTGCTGGCCCGCCTGCGCCTGCATTTACGCCAGAACGAACATTCGACGCAGTCAAAAGGTATTCAGGCGGCCACCCTTACGCCGCATACCATACTGCGCTTTGGTACGCTAACTATCGATCCAACCAATCGTTCCGTGCTACTTGCTGGTGACCCCGTTTCGCTATCTACCGCCGATTTCGAACTACTGTGGGAGCTGGCAACCCATGCGGGACACATTATGGATCGCGATGCGTTGCTGAAAAATCTGCGTGGTGTGAGTTATGACGGGATGGATCGCAGCGTTGATGTGGCGATTTCCAGACTGCGCAAAAAACTGCTGGATAACGCCACAGAGCCGTACCGCATCAAGACCATCCGTAATAAAGGCTATTTGTTTGCCCCGCACGCCTGGGATGATGAACCACGCAAATAACCCCGCCAGGCTGGTTTTAACCCAGCCAAATTCGCCATTTAACGTTACACTGTCACGCAAATCGTCTACAGGATAAGCATAAAGACCTCGTCTCGGTCTGAACCACACTTTTTGTGTGGCTGTCAGTGGTCCCCCTCCCTATAATCCGTCCCGGTCCTGAGCCACTATGGCTCAGCGTTTTATTTCAAAAATACACTCTCTTTCCGGCATTTCAGGTGCTGAATGAGGCAAGAGGCTACATTATGTTCGTTACTCTCGCGTATATCGCGTTATTTTTGGTTTGTTCATGGGCTGTATTCAGAATCGACCAAAAAAGTCACTCCCTGTCCAAAAGCGTTTTCATTGCCATTTTTATCGGTGCCGTTATTGGCTTATCCCTGCATTTTATTGCAGCCGACAACAGCAAAACAATTATCGACTGGTATAACGTCATCGGTAACGGTTATGTCAATTTACTCAAACTGGTTGCGGTTCCGCTAATCTTTATCTCTATCCTGTCGGCGATTAATAAGCTCGAAAACAGCGCCGGAATTGGCAAAATGTCACTCACTATCGTAGGGAGCATGCTCTGCCTGGTGATGATCGCCGGATTTGTTGGCCTGCTCACCGCCCACGTTTTAGGTCTGGATGCGAGCGCGTTTGGCCATATGCAGTCAACGTTGACGGCTGAGGATGTGAGTAAAACAGCCGCAGTTTCACTGCCTAAGCTAGTCACCTCGCTGATCCCCACCAATATCTTCCTCGATCTTACCGGGGCCAGAAGCGTTTCTGTTATTGGTATTGTGATTTTCACTCTGCTTGCCGGGGTAGCATTATTAAAAGTAAAACAAGATGCACCGCAAGAAGGTGAAAAATTAAGCGCGGGCATTAACGCCATCCAGATTTGGGTGATGAAAATGGTGCGCATCGTTATTGCCCTCACCCCCTATGGCGTGATGGCATTAATGGCTGGCGTATTTTCCGCTTATCGGTTTGAACAATTTGCCAGTTTGTTAGGCTTTATTGCCGCCTGCTACATTGCCGTGCTGATGATGTTTATCGTGCATGCGCTAATTTTGCTGCTTAGCGGAAACAATCCTGTGCGCTATTTTAAAACCGTGTGGCCGGTTTTAACCTTTGCGTTTGTTTCGCGCAGCAGCGCTGCCTCTATTCCACTGGCCATTACCGCGCAGGAAAAATTTGGCGTACAAAATACCATTGCCAATATCGCGGCTTCATTTGGCTCCAGCATGGGCCAGAATGGCTGTGCCGGGATTTACCCTGCGATTATGGTAGCAATGATTGCACCGACAATGGGCATCGATCCGCTGTCGGTACATTTTCTGCTCGCGATGCTACCGGCGATTGCGCTGGGATCGATTGGGGTGGCGGGCGTCGGTGGTGGTGGGACGTTTGCCGCACTGATTGTGCTTTCCACGCTGAATTTTCCGGTCGCGCTGGTGGGGATTTTTATTGCTATTGAGCCGATTGTCGATATGGCGAGGACTGCATTAAACGTCAACGGTTCGATGATGTCGGGCGTGCTGGCTAACCGAATTTTGCGTAAAGAAACGTCCGCGCAGCAACCGTCCACATCGCTCAGCAACGCTGAATAACCGTTCAGAGCAGTGCCAGATAATAGCCTTCCCGCTGACAGGAAGGCTTTATTTAGGTTAACTGAGCATCAACCTGTCATAGTTTTTCCAGCGATAATTCAGCGCGGAGAGGATCCAGCAACCGAGAAATACAGCAATAATCATAAAACCAACATTACCCATGTGGTCACTCATATTACTTACCGTATCCCACATTCCGCCCTGAAGTGAAAACGCATCGGACAGTAATCCTAACGCTTCCAGCCCGCCAATAAATACCGCCACAATCACCGAGGTTCCGGTGATGGTCATATTGTAATACAGCTTCCGCTGCGGCTTATTAAAGGCCCAGCCGTAGGCCTCGACCATCAGAATACTGTCGAGGCAATCAATTAACGCCATGCCACAGGTAAACAATGCCGGAAACACCAGAATGGACCAGATGGACATCCCACTGGAAGCACCTGAAGCAGAAATGCCTAACAGCGAAATTTCTGTGGCAGTATCAAAACCCAGGCCAAACAAAAAGCCGACAAAATACATATGCCAGTCTTTGCCCACCAGCCTAAAGGCCGAGCGGAAGAGCCAACTCAGAGGCCCTGAAATCGTGATTTCTTCCGCGGTTCCGTAATAGGTGCCCGTACGTTTTAAATGACGGAATGCCTTCCATACCTGGCAGAAGATAATCAGATTGATGGTCGCCAGAATCAGCAAGAACGCTGCAGAAACGGCCGTACCGATCACGCCCCCAACATTCTGCAACCATGCCATATGATGTTTAAACACGCTGGTAGTGAGGGCGATGCCAATACTTGCCAGTACCACAATGGTGGAATGTCCGAGAGAAAACCATGCCCCGGTGGTCAATGCGCGCTTTTTTTGCTGCATCAGTTTGCGGGTTGCGCTGTCGATGGCGGCGATATGATCGGCATCCACGGCGTGGCGCAAACCGTAGCACCAGGCGACCAGGCTCAGCGCCAGAAGCGAGGTATGATGACTAAACACCGTGAAAGCCCACAGCCACGCCACAATGTTTGCCCCGACCAAAATCGCCACCAGCAGCATAATATCCGGACGTTTTTTGCACACTGAAAACAACGTGTTCATTGTTTTCGGCCCATTAACTTATTCATAAGAGACACAACCTAACCCGCCATTTACTGATTGGTAATCTAAATATTTATCAGCCTAATGATAACGGTTTAAAATTGCTGACGCGTGTCGTAGATCAAAGTTGCAGAGACCCTGAGTCCAGTTCAGCAAACGCGAGATCCGCCACCCGCAGGGTTATTACCGCAGTGCCCCCGTCTTGCAGAAACCAGGCGGATGAAAGCCCACACCATGCCGCGATCCACAGAAGAAGACGCTCGCGTTTAAGTCCGGCAGCCTCTGAAACGATGTTGACGCGCTGGGTGAACCGCGATGGATCAATGGCGATGCCAATACCAGGATCGGCAAGATCGGGATTGGTGAAAATATTGGCGTAATCAAACCCACGCTCACCCAACAACCCTTTCGGATCGATAGCCAGCCATCCAGACTCTGCAAAATCAAGCACATTACCGTGGTGTAAATCACCGTGCAGCACCACGACATCTTGCGCAGTGGAGAAAAGCACATTGGCTGCCTGCGCGCAACGAAGCATGATCCCACCAAAACGTTGCGCTGTCGGCTCAAGATCGCGAAACCAATGTTCAAGCGGCGTGAGCAGCGGTGTTGAGGTATCTGCCGCAACATGGAGTCGACGGGCAGTTTGGCAAATGATGCGGCAGGCTCGCGCATCCTGGTCTTCCCGGGACATATCCGTCAGCGATTGTGTCCCTGTGGCACGTTCTAACAGAATCGCCCCATTTTCATGAGCCAGCACCCTCGCCGCCCCTTTCCCGTTCCACCAGGTCATCAACTGACAACCGATTCGCTCACTGTCATCATCCGTGAGTTTAAGAATGGCTTTCTTGCCACCGTGAATTGTTGTCACGGGTAGCAGATACGATGTATGAGTCACGATGGGAGCACCATCATGGATGAGTTTCCAGCGGCTTAACCAGGTACTGAACATATGCTTTCCAAAGTAATACCACCCTCTTCAGCCTGAGTGAATCGCTGGTGGAACATTAGCGAGATTTTTACCGCATTATAACGATGACGGGTCAGGGCGACACCTACATCTATACAGAATTTTATGCTAGGTTGAAAAATGCAGCCCTCGAGAAAGAGGCAAACGACAGCTTCAAAAACAGATCGTTTATGCTGCTTTACGGTCAATTGCGCCATAGAATTCAGAATAAAATAAAATCACATCATCGATAAAAACAGGGAGCGCTGAATTCTCGCCCCCTGCACTTTTTTTACCCCTCAGGCATCGCCGAAGAATGATGGGTAGAGATTTTCCACTCTTTTCCATCCCATGCGTAAGTGAACGTATATCGTGCTGAAACGGTAGATTTATCGGCGAAGGTAAATGTGTAGGTACCGGTATCTATCGCCTTGTTGCACCCCAGACGAATAGTGCGAGTATCAATTTTTCCGGTAGGTTTCTTCGCCAGAAAATGCTCAAAATAATCAATGCGTTCAGCATCCGTTAAGCGGGCTTTATTGGATACCGTTGGCAGTAACACCGCATCGCTGAGATAGTTTTCTGAAACCGTCTTCGCGTTGCCCGTTTTTAACGATGCGTTCCACTTATCAAATAGCGCTTCGATTTGAGCGTTATCGACCTTCACGCAGTCAGGTGCCGACACTGCAAAAACCGGGCCAGACAGAAGGGTCAGTGAAGCAATAAGACCAAATAATTTCTTCATTTTAATCAATCCATTCGTGGTCGTATGGCAATGCTGAACCATTGATAACCAGGCTATAAAAATCGCATGGCATGTCATTATCAATGGGAATCATCAACATACGCTGTGTGTGAAAATAAAGAATCCGTGAGGGAAAGGGTATTCAATACGAAGGTGTTATAAGAGATTTTTGTGTTATCGCCACGGGTAGAGACTGTTCAACTTCCTGGTTAATTATAGTTCAGTGATTATTGCTGAAGCATGACTTTCAGTATTTTTGCCCGCATCCAGTACGGGCTTTTTAGATGATGCTCCCCTCATATCGCGCACTCACCTTGCACAAAGACAACCGCCAGCAGCAATTACTCTGTTAAGACGAGACTGTTTACCTGGCCCAACTGCCCTCGCCCGTTCCAGACATGCTGTATTTATTACGGGCCTCATGGGCCATGAGAATGCAGAAAGGGTTCATACAGTGTACTCTGCCGGGATAAGCGCAATTGACGATGGTCAGACTGAATTTCTGAATCTGCGTCTCGGTGGCTACAGCAATCCCCCCGTCAGCCCCGAGTGGCAAAAGCGTATTAGCTAACTTATTGAGCGTCCGGTGATTTGTTATGAAGAAGCTGTTTGTACAGTTTTACCTGTTGCTGTTCGTCTGCTTTCTGGTGATGACTCTGCTGGTCGGTTTGGTATATAAATTCACCGCAGAGCGCGCCGGCAGGCAGTCGCTTGATGATTTAATGAAAAGCTCCTTGTATTTGATGCGCAGTGAGCTTCGCGAGATCCCCCCCCATGAGTGGGGGAAGACGCTGAAAGAGATGGATTTAAACCTCTCGTTTGATCTGCGTGTGGAGCCGCTGAATAAATACCATCTGGATGTCCCTACCCAGCAGCGTCTGCGCGAGGGTGATATTGTGGCACTCGACGACCAGTACACCTTTATTCAGCGTATTCCTCGCAGCCATTATGTCCTTGCCGTCGGCCCGGTTCCCTATCTCTATTTTCTGCATCAAATGCGCTTGCTGGACGTCGCGCTGATGGCGTTCATCGCCATTTCGCTGGCCTTCCCGGTGCTTATCTGGATGCGTCCGCACTGGAAGGAGATGTTGAGGCTGGAAGCGGCGGCGCAACGGTTTGGTGAAGGACACCTGAGTGAACGGCTGCATTTTGACAGCGGTTCCAGTTTTGAGCGGCTCGGCGTGGCGTTCAACCAAATGGCGGACAATATCAATGCGCTCATTGCCAGCAAAAAACAGCTGATTGATGGCATCGCCCATGAGCTGCGCACACCGCTGGTGCGTTTACGCTACCGGCTGGAGATGAGCGATAACCTCAGCGAACAGGAATCCCAGGCGCTGAATCGTGATATTAGCCAGTTGGAAGCGCTCATCGAAGAGTTACTCACCTATGCGCGACTCGACCGGCCACAGAATGAGTTAAACCTCACGGAACCAAACCTACCGGTATGGCTCACCACCCATCTGGACGATGTACAAAGCGTTAATCCTGACCGTACGGTGCGTCTGCGCCATCTAACCTCCGGTGATTACGGTGCGCTGGATATGCGCCTGATGGAGCGCGTCCTGGATAATTTGCTCAACAACGCCCTGCGCTACTGCCAGTCTACGGTTCACGCCAGTCTGCTGCTACAGGGTAATCAAGCGATGCTGATCGTCGAAGACGATGGCCCCGGCATTCCACCTGACGCCCGTGCGCAAGTTTTTGAACCGTTTGTTCGTCTCGATCCCAGCCGCGACCGGGCCACGGGCGGCTGCGGACTCGGGCTGGCCATCGTCCACTCGATTGCGCAGGCCATGGGCGGTACGGTGATGTGTGACGAAAGCGAGCTCGGCGGCGCGCGTTTCACCTTTAGCTGGCCCCTCTGGCATAACATTCCTGAATTTTCCGCTGCCTGACCCCTACGGCTCGGTGGTCAGGTAACGTTGGGTGTGCTATAAAAAAGTATGTTGTAACTAAAATGGTAACTCTATGGCTCGTTACGATCTCGTTGAACGTCTGAACAGCACTTTTCGCCAGATGGAACAAGAACTGGCGCAATTCACTGAAAATCTGCAGCAGCACACGCTACTGATTGCCCGTGTGTTCTCCTTGCCAGAAATCGCAAAAGAGTCGGAGCACGCCCCGCTGGAGGCCATCGACGTAAAACAACATTTAGGTAAAGAAGCTGAAAGTCTGGCGCTGCGCCACTATCGCCACCTGTTTATTCAGCAGCAGTCCGAGAATCGCAGCAGCAAAGCTGCCGTGCGCCTACCCGGCGTGTTGTGCTATCAGGTCGACAGCCCTTCTCAGGCGACGCTGGAAGCGCAAATTCAGCGTATCAACCAGTTGAAAACAACCTTTGAGCATATTGTGACGGTGGATTCAGGTCTGCCACCCGCCGCACGTTTCGAATGGGTGCATCGCCATTTACCAGGACTCATCACCCTCAATGCTTATCGAACGCTGACAGTGGTCAGAGAACCTGCGACCCTGCGATTCGGTTGGGCCAATAAACACATTATTAAAAACCTGAAACGCGATGAGGTACTGGAACAACTGGAAAAGAGCCTGAATTCACCGCGCAGCGTACATCCATGGACGCGTGAAGAGTGGCAGGCCCGTCTGGAGCGCGAGTATCAGGACATTGCCGCCCTGCCGCAACAGGCGAAACTGAAGATAAAAAGACCGGTGAAAGTCCAGCCCATCGCCCGCGTCTGGTACAAAGGGCAGCAAAAGCAAGTGCAATATGCATGTCCGACACCGCTGATTGCACTGATTAATAACGATAATGGTATGAGTGTGCCGGACATCGGCGAGTTGCTGAATTACGATGCCGACAACGTGCAACACCGTTTCAAACCGCAGGCGCAGCCGTTAAGGCTGATTATTCCCCGGCTGCACCTGTATGTGGCAGATTAACGTCCCGGTCGCATACTTCCGACCATCAGTTCCGGGCGCACCCAACTGTCGAACTCGGCTTCGCTAAGGTAGCCCAGCGCCAGCGCCGAGGCTTTTAACGTCAGTCCCTCTTTGTGGGCCTTTTTGGCGATCTCCGCGGCTTTATCGTACCCAATATGGGTATTCAGGGCAGTCACCAGCATCAGGGATTCATTGAGCAACTGGTCAATGCGCTCGCGATTGGGCTCAATGCCGGTCGCGCAGTGCGCATTGAAGCTTTCCATACCATCTGCCAGCAGACGTACTGATTGCAGGAAATTATGGATAACCATCGGTCGGTAGACGTTAAGCTCAAAATTACCGGAGGCTCCGCCAATGTTGATAGCCACATCGTTGCCCATTACCTGACAGCACAGCATAGTTAAGGCTTCACATTGTGTGGGGTTGACCTTACCAGGCATGATGGAGCTGCCTGGCTCGTTTTCAGGAATCGCTATCTCGCCGATACCACAGCGCGGACCAGACGCCAGCCAGCGCACATCGTTGGCAATTTTCATTAACGATGCAGCCAGACCTTTCAGTGCACCATGGGCATGTACCAGCGCATCACAGGTGGCCAGCGCTTCGAATTTATTCGGCGCGGTGACAAACGGCGCACAGGTGATCACTCTCAGTTCATCCGCGACCCGGCGAGCATATTCAGGATGTGTATTCAGTCCGGTGCCGACGGCCGTTCCTCCCAAAGCCAGTTCAGCCACATGCGGCAGGCTGTTTTCTATGTGCTTCAGGTTATGTTCCAGCATCGCCACCCAGCCAGAAATTTCCTGACCCAGCGTCAACGGTGTAGCGTCCTGCAAATGCGTACGGCCAATTTTGACAATATCTGCAAACGCGTGGGATTTTTTACTCAGTGTTTCAATTAAAACATTCAATTGTGGAATAAGTGACTTACGCAGAGCCAGCAGTGCGGCAACGTGCATCGCCGTGGGGAACACGTCATTTGAACTTTGGCTTTTATTGACGTCATCGTTGGGGTGTATTTTACGTTCCATCCCCCGCACGCCGCCCAGCAGTTCGCTGGCGCGGTTCGCCAGCACCTCGTTCATGTTCATATTGCTTTGCGTACCGGAACCGGTCTGCCAGATAGCCAGCGGAAACTCGTCAGCGTGTTTATCAGCCAGCACTTCATCTGCCGCCTGCATGATGGCGTTCGCTTTTTCTGCCGCCAGCAGCCCGAGGTCCTGATTTACCTTCGCGGCGGCACGTTTAGTGAGCGCCAGCGCGTGGATCAGCGAGACCGGCATTTTCTCCGTAGAGATACGAAAATGCTCCAGCGATCGTTGGGTTTGTGCGCCCCAGAGTTTATCGGCCGGAACCTCAATCGCCCCCATTGAATCATTTTCGCGGCGTACCGTTACCATGACCTGCTCCTTATATTAACAATTGATTAGGTTATGTTTCGACATTGCCCATTTGCCATTGGTCTTATGAGTATTGACGAGGATGGAACCCTCGTTTGGTGGTTCGTGCGGTAAAAAAAAACCGCCCCGAGGGGCGGCTGACGTTACTTAACGCAGCGTGCGCACTGCGACGTCTGAATCTGTTGGAAGAAATCGTTACCTTTGTCATCCACCAGGATAAACGCCGGGAAATCTTCCACTTCAATTTTCCAGATGGCTTCCATCCCCAGTTCCGGGTATTCCACACATTCCAGGCTCTTGATACTGCCTTGCGCCAGCACTGCCGCAGGACCGCCGATACTACCTAAATAGAAGCCACCGTGTTTATGGCAGGCGTCAGTAACCTGCTGGCTGCGGTTGCCTTTTGCCAGCATGATCATGCTGCCACCCGCAGACTGCAGTTGATCAACGTATGAATCCATGCGTCCGGCGGTGGTTGGGCCCAGCGAACCCGAAGCATAACCTTCCGGCGTTTTCGCCGGACCCGCGTAATAGATTGGATGATCTTTAACATACTGCGGCAAACTTTCGCCGTTATCCAGACGCTCTTTCAGTTTTGCATGCGCAATATCACGTCCGACGATGATTGTGCCATTCAGTGACAGACGCGTGGAAACAGGATACTGCGACAACTGAGCCAGGATCTCTTTCATCGGGCGGTTAAGATCGACGCGCACCGCTTCGCCTTCACCGGCCTGACGCAACGCTTCCGGGATGTACTTGCCGGGATTATTTTCCAGCTTCTCAATCCAGATCCCCTGGCGGTTGATTTTGGCTTTGATATTACGATCCGCTGAACAGGAGACGCCCATGCCAACCGGGCATGACGCACCGTGGCGCGGCAGGCGGATCACGCGAATATCGTGGGCGAAGTATTTCCCGCCGAACTGCGCGCCCAGTCCAAGGTTTTGCGCTTCAATCAACAGCTCTTTTTCCAGCTCGACATCGCGGAACGCCTGACCATGCTCATTACCTTCAGTCGGCAATTCATCATAATATTTAGCCGACGCCAGCTTAACGGTTTTCAGCGTTGCTTCTGCCGAGGTTCCACCAATCACAAAAGCAATGTGATACGGCGGACAGGCTGCGGTTCCCAGAGTACGCATTTTCTCGACCAGATAATTTTTCAATTTACCCGGCGTGAGCAGCGCTTTGGTTTCCTGATACAGATAGGTTTTATTCGCCGATCCCCCGCCTTTGGCGATGCAGAGGAATTTGTACTCGTCACCGTCCACGGTATACAGGTCTATCTGCGCAGGCAGGTTGGTTCCGGTGTTCACCTCGTTATACATATCCAGCGCGGCGTTTTGCGAATAGCGCAGGTTATCTTCGATATAAGTGTTATACACCCCACGCGCCAGAGCGGCTTCATCACCCCCGCCGGTCCAGACACGTTGCCCTTTTTTACCGACAATAATCGCCGTACCGGTGTCCTGGCAGGTCGGTAACACGCCTTTCGCCGCGATGTCGGAGTTACGCAGGAATTGCAGAGCCACATATTTGTCATTCTCGCTGGCATCCGGGTCGCGAAGAATATCCGCTACCTGCTGCTGATGCGCCGGACGCAGCATAAATGAGGCATCATGAAATGCCTGGCGGGCAAGGAGGGTTAAGGCTTGCGGATCAACTTTAATGATTTCGTGGCCTTCAAATTCGGAAACGGAAACATGGTCGCTGGTCAACAGATAGTATTCGGTATCATCCTTTTTGAGGGGGAAAGGATGCTGATAATGAAAGGGTTTGTTTGACATTGTGCTCTCACTTACTGCTCGGTCTGGTTATTCTCTGGGCAGATGTTCCATTGCCCTGCTTCCCTGTCGCGGGTCCGGTTGTGCCAGCAACGGCCTATGTGCAACCAGAATTGCTCAGGGTATTAAAAGCGAGTCACCATATCCTACACAAATTTTTAACAAAAACTGAGACAAGTACGACTTTTTACATGCGCAGGTTACTTCCCCGTAGGTTTCTTGGTTTAATAGTCAGAGATAATTCCACATTGAAACAGGGCTTGATAATGCAAAAACTCATCAACTCAGTGCAGAACTATGCCTGGGGAAGCAAAACTGCCTTAACGGAACTTTATGGCATTGAAAATCCGACCCAGCAACCGATGGCAGAGCTGTGGATGGGCGCCCATCCGAAAAGCAGTTCTCGGGTTCAGAACGCCGACGGCCAGACGGTTTCCCTGCGTGACGTGATCGAGCACGATAAGTCAGCACTGTTAGGTGATGCCGTAGCACAACGCTTTGGTGAACTGCCTTTCCTGTTTAAAGTGCTCTGCGCTGCCCAGCCTCTTTCGATTCAGGTCCACCCGAACAAACACAATTCTGAGGTTGGCTTTGCCAAAGAAAACGCCGCAGGGATCCCAATGGACGCCGCCGAGCGTAATTACAAAGATCCTAATCACAAGCCCGAACTGGTGTTTGCCCTGACGCCTTTCCTGGCGATGAATGCGTTTCGCGAGTTCTCCGAGATTGTGGCGCTGCTACAGCCAGTGTCTGGTGCGCATCCGGCCATCGCTCACTTCCTGCAGGAACCCAACGCCGAGCGTCTGAGCCACCTTTTCGCCAGCTTGTTGAATATGCAGGGTGAAGAGAAATCGCGTGCGCTAGCCGTACTGAAATCTGCCCTTAACAGCCAACAGGGTGAGCCGTGGCAAACTATCCGTCTGATAGCGGATGTCTATCCGGATGATAGCGGCCTGTTCTCTCCGCTGCTGCTCAATGTGGTGAAGCTGAATCCAGGCGAGGCGATGTTCTTGTTTGCCGAAACCCCACACGCCTACTTGCAAGGTGTGGCGCTCGAGGTCATGGCCAACTCCGATAACGTACTGCGCGCCGGACTGACGCCGAAATACATCGATATTCCAGAACTGGTCGCCAACGTTCAGTTTGTCGCTAAACCGGCGAATCAACTGCTGACTACCCCAGTCAAAACAGAGAGTGAACTGGACTTCCCAATCCCGGTTGACGATTTCGCTTTCTCCCTGCATGTACTGTCTGCCCGTGAAGCCACTATCAGCCAGCACAGCGCCGCCATTTTGTTCTGCGTTGAGGGCGAAGCCGTGCTGAGCAAGGGCGAGCAACGCTTGGTACTGAAAGCAGGTGAGTCGGCATTTATCAGCGCCAATGAGTCGCCGGTGAACGTCAGCGGCACCGGTCGTTTAGCGCGGGTTTATAACAAGCTGTAGCAAGATACTGATATTTTTAACAACTCTTGCTAAGCTAGTAGTGAGTTAAAGACATGTCACCCCTCCAGGCGTCTTTAAACGCCTGGATTTATTTTATGGATATCGAAATGAAAAAAACGCTGGTAGCTGCGGGTGTGGTGGTTGCACTAGGAATCGTCTGGACGGGCGGTGCATGGTTCACGGGAAAGAAACTGGAAACCCATCTTGCTGAGATGGTGACGCAGGCAAACGATCAGCTCAAACGCCTCTCGCCCGAGGCAGGCATTGAGCTGAGTTATGAGAACTACCAGCGCGGCGTGTTCAGCAGCCAGCTGCAACTGGTGGTAAAACCTGTTGCCGGTCAGGAAAATGCCTGGCTGAAGCCAGGGCAAAGCATCATTTTGGATGAATCCGTCGATCATGGCCCTTTCCCGCTAGCCCAGCTTAAGTCATTCAACCTGGTACCCGCGATGGCCGCAGTGAAAACCACACTGGTGAACAATGACGTCAGCAAACCGTTATTTGACATTGCCAAGGGTGAGTCTCCTTTCATCATCAATTCCCGCGTGGGCTATAGCGGCGATACCCGCTCTGACATATCTCTCAAGCCGCTGAGTTACGAAAAAGGCGATGAGAAAGTAGCCTTTAGCGGAGGCGAATTCCAGCTCAGCGCCGACAAAGACGGTAACGCGGTTTCCCTGACCGGTGAAGCGCAAAGCGGCGTGGTCAATGCGGTTAACGAGTACGATCAAAAAGTACAAGTTACCTTTAATAATCTGAAGACGGATGGCTCAAGCTCGGTTGCCAGCTTTGGTGAGCGTATTGGCGATCAGAAATTGTCCCTTGATAAGCTGTCTATTTCCGTCGAAGGCAAAGAGCTGGCGGTGCTGGAAGGCATGGGCATCGACGGTAAATCAGACCTGGTTAACGAGGGTAAAACCGTCAACAGCCAGCTGGATTACACGATCAACAGCCTGAAATTGCAGGGTCAAGATTTGGGTAGCGGTAAGCTGACGCTGAAAGTAGGCCAGATTGATGGCGAAGCATTACATCAGTTCAGCCAGCAGTATAGTGCCCAAACCAAAGCATTGATGTCACAGATTGACGTAGTGCAAAACCCGGAGCTGTATCAGCAGAAAGTGACCGAAGCGTTCTTCAGCGCTCTGCCTATTCTGATGAAGGGTGAGCCGGTTATTACCGTTGCGCCACTGAGCTGGAAAAATGCCAAGGGTGAGACCAGCTTTAATCTGTCCCTGTTCCTGAAAGACCCGAATGCGAACCAGGAAGAACCAAAAACGCTGGCCCAGGAAGTGGATCGCTCAGTGAAATCACTGGACGCAAAGCTGGCGATCCCAATGGATATGGCAACTGAGTTCATGACCCAGATTGCCAAACTGGAAGGGTATCAGCAGGAAGAAGCGGCAGGTATGGCGAAACAGCAGGTCAATGGTCTTGCTGCGATGGGTCAAATGTTCCGCATCACGACGGTACAGGACAACACCATCGGCTCCAGCCTGCAGTACGCAAATGGTCAGGTGACGCTCAACGGCCAAAAAATGCCGCTGGATGAGTTTGTCGGCATGTTTGGTATGCCAACACTTTCCGCACCAGATGCCCCGGCCATTCCGCAGCCGTAATTACCATCTGCGTGATGTCCGCCACAGCCCGATAAAGCGATTTATCGGGCTTTTTTACCTCTGGCGCATTACTTTTGCGTCACCAGTCTGGCGGATAACGTCAGATTGCGCGAATGCCCCTCATCACTGCTGATTCGCTGGAGTACGCGTTCAGCCAGTGTATATCCCATTTCACGCGCGGGCGTGCTGGCCCAAATAATCGGTAAATCATCCAGAGCGTTCTCTGCCACATCGGCAAAGGCGGCTAGCGAGATCTGCTGTTCAAAATAACGGTCAACGCCAATTTCACCACTCTGTCGCCCTGCTTTCATCAGGCCAAACCAAGCCCCAACGGCGATAGTTTCGTTATAGCACACCACCGCACTGATGGTCGGGTTATACCGTAGTAGCGCCGTCACGGCGTCTGCGGCCTGCTTCTGGCTTGAGGCGCACTCCAGTACCCAATCGCTGTGAAAAGGCAGTCCAAATTTAAGCAGCGTGGCGCAATATCCCCCCACGCGTTCTGCACGGGTCAGAGAGGAGCTCTGTCCACCTAACCAGGCGATTCGTTGATGACCATGCCCGACAAGATGCTCAACTAACAGCTGCGCAGCCTGCATATTGTCGGGTCTGACGGTGTCAGCATCATCCAGATAGCTGGCGCGTGAAGCAAACACTACCGGAATACCCTTTTCACCGGCCAACTGCCGTAACGCGTCGCTGCTGCCTGCGGCTCCGGCGATCACCACCCCGTCAACACCCTGATTGAGTAACATCGAGAAACGCTGGGCCAGCTGTTCGCCGTCCTTACCGCCATGCAGTAAAAATACCATCCGCCCCTGAGCTTCTAAGGCTTCCGTCAGTCCTGCCGTCAGTTCGGCATAAAACGGCGTCGAGAGATCGCGAACGATTAACCCAATAACCCCACTCTGCCCGCCACGCAGCGCCGATGCCTGGCGGTTACGTACGAACCCCAGTTGTTCGATGGCAGCATTGACCCGTTCTCCGGTCGCTGATGAGATACGCCCTTTGCCGCTAAGAACCAATGAGACGGTACTGACTGAAACACCGGCCGCCAGCGCTACATCATGAATGGTTATTTTTTTGGCTATAGCCATAAAACCAGAAAGCTCCCTGATAACGTGATGGATAAAACGTTTTATCAATCATCCGTATTTATACGCCCTATTATCCTTCGATAATGTGATTTGTAACGCACTAAAATTAGGTAAAACGTTTTATCTTCTCGCCATCATTCGTTGGTCGATTTTTTACAAGGAGTCGTTAGATGACGACGAGAACCACACCAAAAGTCACGTTATGGGAATTTTTCCAGCAGTTGGGGAAAACCTTTATGTTGCCCGTAGCACTGCTCTCGTTTTGCGGGATCATGCTGGGGATCGGCAGCTCATTAAGCAGCCATGATGTCATTACACTGATCCCCGCGTTGGGGAACCCGATGTTGCAGGCGCTGTTTACCTGGATGAGCAAAGTCGGATCCTTCGCATTTAGTTTTCTGCCGGTGATGTTTTGTATCGCTATCCCGCTTGGCCTGGCGCGCGAAAACAAAGGCGTTGCGGCCTTTGCCGGTTTTGTCGGCTATGCGGTGATGAACCTGGCCGTCAACTTTTGGTTAACGGCCAAGGGAATATTGCCCACCACGGATGCGGCGATCCTCAAAGCCAACAACGTGCAAAACATTCTGGGGATCCAGTCGATCGACACTGGGATCCTCGGTGCGGTAATCGCCGGGATCATTGTCTGGATGCTGCATGAACGTTTCCACAACATTCGCCTGCCGGATGCGCTGGCGTTCTTCGGTGGTACCCGTTTTGTGCCGATTATTTCGTCGGTAGTGATGGGACTGGTCGGGCTGGTCATTCCGCTGATTTGGCCGTTCTTCGCCATGGGTATCACTGGCTTGGGTAACATCATCAATAGCGCCGGTGATTTTGGTCCGATGCTGTTTGGTACCGGTGAACGTCTGCTGTTGCCGTTTGGCCTGCATCACATTCTGGTGGCCTTAATTCGCTTCACTGAAGCTGGCGGTACGCAGGAGGTGTGTGGTCATAGCGTCAGCGGCGCGCTGACTATTTTTCAGGCCCAATTGAGCTGCCCTACCACTCAGGGCTTCTCTGAAAGTGCCACGCGTTTCCTGTCCCAGGGCAAAATGCCGGCGTTCCTCGGCGGTTTACCGGGCGCTGCGTTAGCGATGTACCACTGTGCTCGCCCTGAAAATCGTCACAAAATTAAGGGATTATTAATCTCCGGCCTGATCGCCTGCGTGATTGGCGGTACCACCGAACCTCTGGAGTTCTTATTCCTGTTCGTCGCACCAGTGCTGTACGTTATCCACGCACTGTTGACCGGACTGGGCTTCACTATCATGGCTGTGCTTGGCGTCACTATCGGCAACACTAAAGTAAAATACACCTCATTAAGAATTGAGGCGTAAAAACAGCTATACCTGTCGCCGCAATGGATTACCAAAGAGGTGATGACCAATGCCTGCACATGTTACAATCTTAAGAAATACAGTACGTCCAGTGAAATTCAATACCATGAATCGTCCACGCTTATATTCATATATCCGTTACTCCAGCGAACGACAAGGCAGAGGTAACTCGATCGAGCGACAGAAGAGTTACATTGCGGAAATGGCAAAAAAGATCGCTGCTGAGTACGATCTGGAAATTTTCGAGGAATACCAAGATTTAGGAGTATCCGCGTACAAAGGTAAAAACGTTCAGGAAGGAGCATTATCGGATTTTATAGCCCAGGTTGAATCCGGCTTGATCCCAAAGGGGTCTTTCCTTTTGATTGAATCCCTTGATCGCTTCTCACGCCAGAACGCCATGCAAGCAGTTAACCTTTTCACCAGTTTATTGCTTAATGGCATCACGGTAATTACCGGGATTGATAAACAGATTTACAGGCAGACTGAAGTAAACACCGAGATATTGCAGCAACTGATGTTTAGCGTGATGTTGTTCAGCCGTGCAAACGAAGAAAGTTCAACCAAATCACACCGCACCATTGCAAGTGCTCTATCCAAGATCAGACGCCACCAAAAAAGGAAACCAGGTGATCCTGTAATCGCAATTAAAGAGTTAGGGTCGGATAAATGGTGGACAGATTCGAGTACTGGGTATGTCAATCCGCATCCAGTCCTGTTCCCCATAGCAAAAAAAATTATCCAGTTAAAACAAGACGGTTGGTCAAATCGAATGATCCTTATGCACCTGAAAAACAACTACGATGGACCGGTTATTGGCAACAAAAAATCAAAAGGTATATGGAATATGCAGCATTGTTCCAGAATCCTTGAGCCAGCCATTTATGGACGAAAAGTAATCACTGTAAACAATGCAGAATACGTTCTGGATGATTATTACCCTGCTATCATCAGCAAAGATGAATACGAAGCGTTAAAGATCCAAGTTGGAAACAAAGGGTTTGCCCCGAATCGCGAGATTAACCCTGAAATACCGTTACTTTCCGGTATTGGCATTTTGCATTGTGCGCACTGCTCATGTTACATGGTTAAGGCTAAATCAACCCTTAAGAACCATCCACATGCTTACCGTTACCAATGCGCATCCAGAGATCTACATCAGGATTGTAATAAGTGGGGATTCAGGGCAAGCACTCTTGAAAGGACAATTTTACAACTGATAGCTGATAGAATATTCTTACAGACGAAATATCAACCATCTGGTTTAGGGAAGGTGCGAATAAGCGGGGAAAT
>NZ_SZWP01000017.1:0-9633 GCF_005280825.1 Citrobacter sp. wls829 | reverse complement strand
AGTGACCATAGATTCCGTTTTCTGAGACGACCCCCTTATGGCAGCACTTTAAATTGAGTCTCATACAGTATCTGTTTTCTTTCTCTTCATCTCTCATGACCTGCTGCCCACTTACAGACTCCAGGGTAAAGCAAAAAATTCTCCACCGGTGAGCAGAGTATATTGCATATGCCAGTTTATGAGTGTATATATAGCATATGCCAATAAGGAGCCTTCATGCCAAGACCCAGAATTCCCCGTAACATCTGTGGCCGCCCTGCGGATACCTGTTTTAAGCCCAATGCGCGACCGATGAGCCAGCTTGAACATGTTCATTTAAAAGAAGATGAGTTTGAAGCGTTACGGCTGGTCGATTTACTGGGCATGCAACAGCAGGAAGCGGCTGTTGCAATGGGGGTTTCAAGGCAGACACTGGCCAATGTCCTGAAAGCAGCCCGTTTTAAGGTTGTGGACTGTCTCACTCAGGGCAAGGCCTTAATAATGCACTCTGAAAGGGAAGGAGTTACACAAGATGATCACAGCCATTCCAGTGAATGACGACCGGGTAGCAAATCATTTTACCAAAGCGAGTCACCTTGTCCTGGTGGATGAGCGCGGTGTGGAGCTCAGCCGGACAGAAAATCCCGCGCTGGGCGCAGATTGTTCAGGTAAACGGAAGCTGGTTGACCTGCTGGTTCAACAGCAAGTCAGCCGCGTTGTGGTCCGTAACATCGGGGAACGGATGCTGGGTAAATTACTGGGGCATCAGATCGCGGTGTACCAGACTGACTGTGGTCGTCGTTTGTTCACTGAACTGTGTGATCCGGATACCCGTGTTCTGACTGAACTGAATAAGCCGGAGCAGGGACGCCAGTCCTTTCATCATGAGGCGAAAGGGAAAAAATGCTGTCACTCTGACGGGAACACAGCAGAAAATGCGTGCCAGGGTGGGCGTCAGCATCATCACGGAAACGGGCGCTGTTGCCATTCATGAGTTTATTTCATCACGGGCGGTGATTTTTATCAGACCCGTATTGTGTATAAACCAGGAGCCGGAATGTGTGGAGGAGGCAGTAATGATGCCGGGGGAGCCCCTCAGCTGACTGAATTCCGGATGCCTCCCGTCAGTACAACCGGACGCTGAGCAGAAACAGATGAATTGTTATCTTGATGCCAGAAAGGCCCATACCTGTTGTATGGTCTGTAGTTCCCGCGACAACAACCCTGATACGGTGAACTTAATGTTTTCAGAGCACCCGGATGGCTCTGTATGTGCGGACTACACGGCCAATCACAGGCATCAGGGGTATACGGGTCTTTTACATGGCGGAATGACGAGTACCCTGCTGGATGCAGCAATGACTCATTGTTTGTTCATGCAGGGTGTGCAAGCCCTGACGGCTGAACTGACGGTAAGATTCATTTCACCCGTTTGTACCGGAGACAAACTGATGGTATGTGCCAGACTGCTTGGGCAACGCAGGGGGATTTACCTGCTTGAAGCATGGCTGACAAAAGGACAGCAGACAGTGGCACGTGCCACGGCGAAATTCATTGTTCCGTCGCAGGATATTGCTCTGGCGCATCGCTAGTGTGACAGACGACAGGTGTACCTGGTTATTATAAAAATTTGAGGCGTGTTTTGCTCAGACCGGAAAGAATAATCGCATATCGTATATTCCACTGAAACCGTGTAAGAGGTAGTTATGAGTAAACAAATCATTGATATTGGTATTGCTGAATCATCCCGGGTGGAGATTGCAGACGGTCTGTCCCGGCTTCTTGCTGACACCTATACCCTGTATATAAAAACACATTACTATCACTGGAATGTAACTGGCCCCATGTTTAATAGCTTACATTTAATGTTTGAAAATCAATACAATGAGTTGGCCACCGCCGTTGATGATATTGCTGAACGTATACGCTCGCTCGGATGTTTCGCGCCCGGCACATATCATGAATTTTCACGTTTAACTGCGGTTAATGAAGACAAGGATATTCCGGCAGCAAAAAACATGATTGAAAATCTTGTCCAGGGCCAGGAGACCGTGGTTAAAACCGCACGCTCTTTATTCCCGATCGTTAATAGTGGGAATGATGAAGCCACTGCGGATCTGCTTACACAACGTATCCAGTTGCATGAGAAAACCGCCTGGATGTTGCGTAGCCTGCTTGAATGATGTCACCCGGTAGCAGCAGAGATAAACAGTTTGTCAGCCACAGGCCATTTCTGACGCAGCAGTATCACTGCGTGCCTGTGGCTCTTTTATCTGACCGGAATAGTATAAAAACCGATAAATCAACCAGTAAACCTGTGAGCGGGCAAGTGATTAAACAGTCCGGAAAGGGATTGCCGGCGGGTATATCCGAATCACTGTCGTTTTCCCGTTACAGTTTCGTCCAGGCACTTCATAGCCTCAACAAGTTTATGATCCACTGATAAAACGGTTTGCAGAGAAAGCAGAATCATATTATTCGTTGTTATGGTTTCCTTTACCTGTCCCGGCCTGCGGACAGTAAAGAGTATATAAGGTATTTAACAACGTCATGATCCGGTTATCCCCGATACGGTAATATACCATTTTACCAGCCCGTCGGGTCTCAACCAGCTTCAGGCGGCGCATGACGCCAAGCTGCTGAGACAACGTCGGCTGAGTAATCCCGACCGCCGCTTCGAGTTCGGACACATTCGCTTCTCCCTGGCTTAACTGGCACATCAACAGCAACCGGTCGCTGTTGGCTAGTCCCCGTAAAACATCCGCTGCCCTCAGGGCCGCATTTTTCATATCAGTCTGACGTTTTGTGTCTTCATTCATTTGCATTGATGATTTCTCATATTATGTGTTTTTATATAATATATTTTAGTATACTGATAGTGGCATAATTTTGCCACCGTGTTCGCCAGGTCTGCAGCGTCCAGCTGACCCGGGTAACTAATTATATCTGGTAGGCATTTTGCCCCGAGTGAACAGAGAGGATGTAATGAAAATAGTGATAGTTGGTGGTGTTGCCGGTGGCGCATCCGCTGCAGCCAGGGCTCGCCGGTTGTCAGAGGATGTCAGTATTGTTGTGTTTGAACGGGGAAGCGATGTCTCTTTCGCCAACTGTGGATTGCCTTATCATATAGGCGGAAAAATTCCGTTACGGCAGTCACTTATTCTTAAGACTCCGGAGGATTTTAAATCCCGCTTTAACATAGACGTCCGTACCTGCCATGAAGTGACGTCAGTGGATCCGGTTAATAAAACTGTAACAGTTAATAATTTGATCTCAGGCGAGATCCATACCGAAGTATGGGATCGTCTGCTCCTCAGTACCGGAGCCGCGCCGGTTGTCCCTCCTTTGCCCGGGCTACAGCAAGAGGGAGTCTTTACGCTCCGAAATCTTACTGACATGGATGCTATCCTGGCGTGGATTGAGCAACATAACGTCGCTCACACCACGCTTGTCGGGGGCGGGTTCATCGGACTTGAAGTGATGGAGGCTCTGAGCGAACGGGGGATCCGTGTCACTCTGCTGGAGATGGGGGAACAGGTTATGGCTCCGGTTGATCCTGAAATGGCATCAGTCCTGCATCAGGAAATCCGGAATCATGGCGTGGATCTGCGTCTCAGAACGGCACTCACCGAGGTACTGCGGACAGAAACGGGATTCCGCGTTGCACTGTCTGACGGTGGCTTTGTGCAGACCGACATGGTTATTCTCGCCATCGGGGTAAAACCTGAGAACAGCCTTGCCACATTAGCCGGGCTCGAAGTGGGTAAACGTGGAGGCATATGTGTCAATGCTTGTATGCAGACCAGTATCCCTGACATCTACGCCGTGGGGGATGCAGTTGAAACACCTGACCTTGTTTTTCAGGAACCCGCTAATATTCCTCTGGCTGGGCCCGCCAACCGCCAGGGACGCATTGCTGCTGATAACATGCTTGATCACCACAGCCTTTACCATGGCAGTCAGGGGACATCCATTTGTAAGGTATTTTCGCTGAGTATTGGCAGCGTCGGTGCGAATGAAAAGCAACTGAAAGCCCACGGCACCCGATACGAGAAGGTTTACGTCCATGCTGCTGATCATGCCGGTTACTACCCGGGGGCAACGATGATCAGTCTTAAACTGCTGTTCAGCCCCGATACTGGCAAAATTCTCGGGGCCCAGGCGTCAGGGAAAAAAGGGGTTGATAAACGCATCGATGTCCTGGCTGTCGCACAGCGTGCGGGACTTACCGTCAACGATCTTGAGCATCTGGAGCTGACTTATGCTCCTCCTTTTAACAGTGCAAGGGACGTTGTTAACCAGGCTGGAATGGTGGCGGCAAATGTCATCAAGGGAGATACGGTCATCTGTCATGTCCGCGATGTGTTACAAAGGGTACCGGGCAGTTATTGTTTACTTGATATTCGCTCTCCTGCAGAACTGAAACAATTTGGCGAATATCCTGACGCGCTATCCATTCCACTGGATTCCCTGCGGGAGAATCTTGAAAAAGTACCTAAAGATAAAGAGATTTTTATAGGGTGCCAGAGTGGCCTGCGCGGGCATGTGGCATACCGTATTCTTCAGGCCCACGGCTTCAGGACATATAATCTGAGTGGTGGCTTTATAACCTGGCAGGCGGTAACGGAGTCAATAAGTAAATAAGAGATGAGGTGCCATACACATGGCACCCTGAATCGCCACAGGTTTAACAGTGAAGTGGTCTGCTGAATTTGTTCACCTGAACAGAGGTGTGGACTGACCCCGCACCGTTATAAGGACAGTTATGAAAAAAATAACTTTTCAGATCAGGCATATAATGTCAGATTCATGGTCACTATAGGAATGGCAAGGACTGGATTTTCATTTTGCAGCCATCAGGCTGCTTAGTTCAGAGATAGGTCTGTGTAATGCGTAACTTCGTGACTCGATTGAGAGTATGGTTTCCGCCCCCACTCATCTTATTGCTGTTTTTCGTCACTGATGTGTTGACTGCAATCCCGCGTTTTACCTTCGACATCGTGAATATAGTGCTAAGCGTGTTGCTGACCGGTGTTTGTATTACCATGATACTGCACACCGCTTGGCAGATGAGCACGAACGGCACGACGCTTAATCCGCTTCATCCGGATAGAACCACCAAGCTGGTAACTGTCGGTTGTTACGCATGGAGTCGAAACCCTATTTACCTTGGAATGAGCGGGCTCCAGTTATCCGTTGCTCTCTGCTTTGGCAGCCTGGTGGGGATACTTGCTGTACCGTTGTTTATGTTTGTAGTAGCCAGATTACATATCCATGTTGAAGAGGTACAGCTTCGAAAACGTTTCGGGTTGGAATGGGAACGCTATACCCAACGGGTTCGTCGCTGGTTATAGCAACCCCGTGGTGTTGCAGGAGACAAATAAGGGGTCAGTTTGGAGATCGGAAATTTTTGTACGTTAAGCACATTATTTAACCAATTAGGATACGTAAGTGATTGTTTTATCGTCAGTGGCTATCGCTTTTAGGTTGTCGCTCTTGCTGTATCGCATTTAGGTTATCCGATTAAGACAAAATCCCCTGAAAACGCTGTATAGCGCGGGAGTACACCCTATTGCTACAGGTAAGCCTGTTCAAAAAACAGGCTTACCGTACAATAATTCTCTATATCCAAACTGACCCCAAGAAGGACACCTTCAGCGCGGCCGTGGTCGGTTCGCCGGTAAAGTAGGCTTTACCCTCGCTCTCATTCCACTTGTTCTTCACAGGGTCGTAGCCGCGGTTAAGCACGCTGATGCCGCCGTCGCTGCGCTTGCCGTAGGTGGCGGTAACCTGCTCCAGGCCGCGTTCAAAGCGGTTTTCCAGGCGAGCGACTTCGTACCATTTGCCAAGATAGCGGCTGGCGTCAAAACCGGAAATGGGCTGCACGCCCTTCGGTGGGGTAGGGGATTTACAGGCTACCAGCGTCAGGGCAATGGCAACACCGGTCACAACAGGCCATAGCTTCATGAGAATTCCTTTCATTTGCACGGTTGGAAATTAAGTGTAGTGCACCGCGGCGGCGCTTCATCCCATCCGCGAAAATTCGTAGTATATTGAGAGTATTCCTCAACTCTGGACACGGACATGGCTTACTCCATCGGCGAATTCACCAGACTCAGCGGGATCACCGCCACCACGCTGCGGGCCTGGCAGCGGCGCTACGGCTTACTCAAGCCTCAGCGCACGGAGGGCGGCCACCGCCAGTACAGCGATGAGGACGTCCAGCAGGCGCTAAAAATCCTCGACTGGGTAAAAAAAGGCGTCCCGATTGGCCAGGTCAAACCGCTGCTGGAGCGCCCTACGTCGCGCCTGACCAACAACTGGCTCACGCTGCAGCAGAGCATGTTACAGCGCCTGCAGGACGGCAAAATCGAGTCCCTGCGTCAGATGATTTACGACGCAGGACGCGAGTACCCAAGACCAGAACTGGTCGCGAACGTGCTGCGTCCGCTGCGCAGTCAGGTGTCGGCAAACGTCGCCGCCGCCATGACCCTGCGGGAGATCCTCGACGGCATCATCATCGCCTACACCTCGTTTTGCTTGGAAGGCGATAAAAAAGCGCCGGGCGACAACATCCTGCTCAGCGGCTGGAACCTGAATGACCCGTGCGAAGTCTGGCTCGAAGCCTTAACCCGCACCGGGCAAGGCCACCGTATCGATATTTTACCCACGCCGCCCGCCACGCTGGCCCCGGAGATTTTCCCGGACCGCCACTGGCTTCTGGTCACGCGCGGTAAACTCACCGCCGCGCGCAAAAAGCAGATCGAGCAGTGGCAGCAGCAGGTATCGCTTGAAGTGATTATCCTCTAATCATTTTCTCCTGCGGGAATCTTCACGAAAAGTTGAATATTTTCCCGCGCCACAAATGCTAACGTTTTCCTGTGACCGACAACCCCACAGGAAAACACAATGAAAAAAACTGCCTCTCTGCTGATGCTGACCACCCTGGCCTTTGCCCCTGCCGCCTTTAGCGCCCCTGCCGGCACGCTGAGCGTACACATTCTTGACCAGCAAACCGGGATGCCGCCATCGGACGTTACCGTCACGCTGGAAAAACAGCAGCAGGACAAATGGACCCCAATTGCCAGCGGCAAAACTGACCATGACGGCCGCATCAAATCGCTTTATCCGGAGGATCAGGATATGCAGCCCGGCGTCTATAAAGTGGCCTTTAAAACCGCAGATTACTTCCACGGGAAGAAGCTGGACTCCTTCTTCCCGGAGATCCCGGTGCTGTTCACCGTAACCCGGACCAACGAAAAGCTGCACATCCCTCTCCTGCTGAGCCAATACGGTTATTCAACTTACAAGGGCAGTTAAGAAACGTTGATTTTAAAGGCAAATAAAAAATAATTCCGCTAATACTTGGACAAATTAGTCATGTTGTGTAAGTTTTAAAGAGAAGAACGGGAGGACCACACCATGACAACAAAACCTGTGCTCGGTATTAGCGGATGTTTGACCGGGTCTGCCGTTCGCTTCGACGGCGGACACAAGCGTATGGGCTTTGTCATGGATGAACTGGCCCAGTGGGTGAGTTTCAGGCCCGTCTGCCCGGAAATGGCGATTGGCCTGCCGACGCCACGCCCGGCCATACGCCTGACGCTGACGGACAGCGGCGAAACGCAGCTCCGCTTCAGCAAGCCGCCCCATGATGATATAACGCAGAAAATGGCCGACTTTACGGCGGACTATCTGCCAAAAATCGGCGATCTGTCGGGATTTATCGTCTGCGCGAAATCGCCAAGCTGCGGCATGGAACGCGTGCGGCTATATGATGAAAACGGCAACCGGGGCCGCAAGGAGGGTGTCGGGCTGTTCACCGCCGCCCTGCTTGAAACCTACCCGTGGCTGCCCGTGGAGGAAGACGGTCGGCTGCACGACCCGGTGCTGCGGGAAAACTTTATCGAGCGGGTATTTGCCCTGCACGAGCTGAACACGCTGCGCGCTAAAGGCCTGACGCGCCGCGCGCTGCTGGATTTCCACAGCCGCTATAAATTGCAGCTTCTGGCGCACCATCAGGCGGGCTACCGCGAGATTGGCCCGTTCGTTGCGTCGCTGCATGAATGGGAAGATCTGGACGCGTTCTTCGTGGCGTACCGCGAAAAGCTGATGACCATCCTGAAAAAGCCCGCCTCGCGGAAAAACCATACCAACGTGCTAATGCATATCCAGGGCTATTTCCGTAACCAGCTGAACAGCCGCCAGCGCGTCGAGCTGCGCGATGTGATCCTGCACTATCGCGACGGGCTGCTACCCATCCTCGCGCCGTTGACGCTACTGAAACACTACATGGCCGAATACCCTGACCGGTATCTGATGACGCAAAACTACTTTGATCCCTATCCTGATGATTTGGGTCTGCGTCTGGCAGTAACCTGACGATAAAAATGCGAAGGCCCGTTTGACCCACAGAGGCCCAAAGCAGTACCCCGTTTAGACGACACCCTCACTGTCGTCTCTTTTTTGCATTCCACACAAAAGACTGTAATTATGTACAGGATTGTAACGCAAAAAGGGACTGCCTGTGATCACCACCCTGCACATTCAAAACTACCGCTCGATTCGCGAAATGTCGCTGGAGCTGGAACAGCTCAACATCGTCTTTGGCCCAAACGGCACCGGAAAATCCAATATCTACAAGGCGATCCACCTGATGCACAGCGCCGCACAGGGGCAGTTTTCGCAGGCACTGGCGAACGAGGGTGGGATTTTAAAAGTGTTCTGGGCAGGCAAAACCCGCAGCGACCAGCTGCGGCGGATGAATTTGGCCGTTGAAACCGAAACCTACGAATACGAGCTGCAGGTAGGCTTTGTCGAAAAACTGCCTTACCCCTCACAGTTTCAACTCGATCCGGTGATCAAAGAAGAGTCCATCTGGCTGAGTGGTCAATACCGCCGCCCGTCGTCACAGCTGATGAAGCGTAAAAATCAGGCCGTATTTCTGAACAACGTGCATCACGAGAAAGTCACCCACAGCGGCACGCTGTATGAGAACGAATCGGTGTTCGGCCAGCTTGGCGAGCCGCATCTTTACCCGGAAGTGTCGCAGATGCGCGAGTCGCTGCGTAACTGGCGCTTTTATCAGGAGTTTTCTGTATCAATCGGCTCGGCCATGCGCGCGCCTCAGGTCGGTTTCCGCTCCCCAGTGCTGGCCAGCGACGGCGCAAACCTGGCGGCGGCGTTTCAGACCATCGTGGAAATTGGCGACGAGCTGCTGCTGATGCGCATCCTCGACCAGGCCTTCCCCGGCTGCGTGTTTTACAGCGACAACACCGGCGGACGCTTCCGGATGATGATGCAGCGTGAAGGGCTAAGCAGACCGCTGGAGCCGGCGGAATTCTCCGACGGCACTCTGCGTTTTCTGTGCCTGGCGGTGGCGCTATTAAGCCCGCGTCCACCGGCCTTTATCGCCCTCAACGAACCGGAAAACAGCCTGCATCCGCAGATGCTGCCCGCGCTGGCGAGCTTAATCGCCGAGGCCAGCCGCTACTCGCAAATTTGGCTGACCAGCCACTCGCCGGAACTGGCGAATTTAATTGAGAAACAGAGATCGTTTTCGCTGTATCAGCTGTCGATGGTGGAAGGAGAAACGAAGGTGGAGAGGCTGGGGTAGTCTCCCAGAGGGCACTGTTGCAAAGTTAGCGATGAGGC
>NZ_SZWP01000023.1:0-8857 GCF_005280825.1 Citrobacter sp. wls829 | reverse complement strand
TTGGGATCATTCAACTTCCCGTTTTTGGGTATATTCCCAATATTGGTAACATTACCGTTTTTGGGTATGTTTAAAGAGAAAACCCGGACCCTTCTTGTTGCCCCTTTTCTTTCTCCTGTATCTGAAATTAGTCCCATTCCGATGAGCGAAATAAGCCCCGACTGAACTGTTTTTTTATTCAGGCTTGTGTCGGTAACCAGGCGTTCGATGCTTGGGTAGCACAGGTTGTATTCATCGGCTCGATCAGCCATCGAGAGCAGGATGAGTTTCAGTGATGAGCTGCCCGGATTTGTTTTCCATGCCCACTCTGTTGCGTGTCTGCTCATGGTAAATACCTGTCGTCAGCTTGAGTGTTGCAGGCTGGCTTCGGCCATGAGCTGCTTTATTTCTGCCTGGCGGCGCAGGCTCGTGTTGATGGCGCATGTAACGCAGTGCCCGTTGTAAACGTAGCGCTCACTGTCATGACCATGCTTACACTGTTTTCCGGTGTAATAACGCTTAAGACCTGCCTTTGCAGCGTCAAGGCGAGTAATAATCTCCATTGCACAACCTCATTAACGTTTACTATTACGATGATTTTGATGCAGGAAGAAAAAAAGATCAACCGTATATGGTTTTTTATTACCAGAAAGGTGTTTTATGCAGGAAGGAGCCGCCAGGAGATGGCGGCATTGATGTGTTCAGGGGAATTATCGGTCGTAGAAGAAGAGCACTAATTCAGGTTTAGACTTTGTCCATTCGCGGGAACGACATGCTTTAAACAGTCCGTCCATCAGTCGCTTACCTGGCATCTTGCGGCGCCCGGTCAGATGCGTCTGGATGTAATGACTGGTGGTTCCGGCCTCATCTGCAAATGCTTCACGCTCATCAGGAGACAGTCCCAGCCAGTGCTTTTTGAAATCAAATTTTTTTTCGTCACTCATATTTTGCTTATCTCAGCCTGTCTATTCATATCTGAATTATTACCTTTCTGGTGAAAAAATCAATGATTATTACCGTTATGGTAACTTTACCTTTATGGTAATATTCATTTAAATTTAGTCAGTTAGGTAACATTAAATGGACAAATACAATAGCTATGAAAAGTATTTATGACATAAGACGCAAAAACCTTAACGAAATCATTCGCCGGGATTTCGATGATACTCAGTTGCGCTTTGCCGAACGGGTGAAGCGTTCGCAGAACCTGGTCAACCGGTGGTGCACTGGTATCAAAAACATCGGGCCGAATGCCGCGCGTATCATTGAAGAAGCAGCACGCAAAGAAAAGTTCTGGCTTGATGTTGATCACGACCTGGCATTTATTCCAGCAGATAACTTTGTTCCGTCCACCGAAGATGGCGAATGGACTGTAGAGAAGCAGGCCGCAGCCACGCTCAACGCCTGGATGAGAAAGAACCCGGAAATGACATCAGAAAAGAAAGTTGCTGTAGCGGCTGGTATTGGCCCGGCCACCGTTAACCGGATTATGAAAGCGGAAGTAAGCACAACCATCGGCGTTCTTTCCTCCCTGGCGCGCGCGTTCGGGCATGAAGCATACGAGATGATTATTCCCGTCGGCGCTCCTGGTGTTATCGACTACGACCACCGGTTGTATGCAGCTCTGCCGCAGGAAGAGAAAAATAAGATCACCTCATTCATCAACTTCGTGTTTGAGCAGAACAAAAGCAAGTAATCCCCCGCCATTCTGACGCTTTACCTGCCCGATGGCGGTAAGCTCGCGCCTAGCACAATTACCAAAATGGTAATTTTTTTCTCGTCATACCTATTGACACAATCACTTTTTGATCTGATTATTACCCAAAAGGTAATACAAGAGCACATCGCTCAGGCAGAAACCACCACTTCGTGGCTTTCCTGCATCTTTATGTATTACCAAATTGGTAATAGTGAGGTTCATATGCAGTGGAAAGTCATCAACGGTTGGTACTGCGTTACAGCTTGCGGGCTGATGAGCTGGAAATTCCGCACGCTGGGTGAAGCAATGATCTGGGTATTCGTCAGCAAGCTGGCGGTAAAAACGGAAATAGATATGGGGGTGAGCAAGTGAGCGAATCAAAAGAACTGGTGCTGGTACAACTTCCGGCACCTGCAGATCTGGAAGCGGCATTCATCAGTGATGAGTACATCTCAAACCTGATTGCTGATATTCGCCAGAAAGCGTTATCGGTAGTTGGTGACGTCAACACGGTTAAGGGGCGCGGCGTTTATATCAGCATGGCATCTACCGTGCGTCGCACTAAAACAGCCATCGACGACGCTGGAAAAAATCTGGTTGCTGAAATGAAAAAGCGCCCTGCTCTTGTCGATGCAAGCCGCAAAAAAGTACGCGATGCGCTGGATGAACTGGCGGTAGAAATACGCCGACCGGCTACCGAATGGGAAGCTGAACAGGAGCGCATCAAAGCTGAAGAAGCTGCTCGAGTTAAAGCTGAAAACGACCGTAAGCAGTTCGAATCAGATCACGAAATTGCCCTGCTTATGAATGACGCATTCGACCGCGAAGCGAAGGAGAAAGCAGAAGAAGCAGAACGCCAGCGCATTGCTCATGAAGAAGAGTTAAAGCGCCAGGCAGCAGAACAGGCCAAGCGCGAAGCCGAAGAGAAAATCGAGCGTGAACGCGCCGAATCTGCCCGTCGCGAGGCTGAATTAAAGTTCAAGGCTGAGCAGGCAGAGCGTGAACGTATTGCCGCAGAGCAAAAAGCTGAAGCAGAGAAGAAGGAAGCCACAGATCGTGCCGAGCGCGAAAAACAGGAAGCTATCGCAGCTGAGCAACGCAAGGCGCAGGAAGAAGCCGAGCGCATCAAACGTGAAGCCGAAGCGAAAGAAGCGGCCCGTCTGGCGGAAGAGAAGCGCATCGCTGATGAAGCGGCATCACGCGCTGATGATGTAGAGCACCGTCGGGCCATTAATGCTGCTGCGGTCCAAGCTCTCATTGACCAGGGCATTCCTGAAGACTGGGCAAAGGCATGTGTTGTCGCCATCGCTCGCGGGAAAGTCCCAGCAACAACCATCAACTACTGAGGTGGCTATGCACATTCAGCAATTCAATAACCTGAAAAAAATAGCAGTTCAGTTAAGCAATGACTACCAGCTGTCATCTGAACTGTACGATCGCCACGTTGAGCTGATCGAAGCAGTTGCTGGTTGCGAAATGGAAGAGTCATTCAAACGCGCCATTCTCCGTGCTGGTGTTCGTTACGAGGTAATGGAAGCGGCATTTGAAAGCGATGATTTCGAAGAGCTTATGTCGTCATTCAAACGTGAATTAACTGGTGTCATCGCACGTCTTGACCTTGCTGACCAGATCGACAGCAAAAGGAATGCGGCATGAATACCGGCATCTACTACGACATCAGCAACGAGGACTACCACGCCGGTGACGGCGTGAGTAAGTCACAACTGGATATGGTGGCCAAGAACCCTGCCCTTCTGAAATGGGTGAAGGCTGCTCCGGAAGATGAAGAGAAAAAGTCCGCGCTGGACATGGGCACCGCCCTGCACTGCCTGCTTCTGGAGCCGGAGGAATTCGATAAGCGCTTCATCGTGGCACCACAGTTCAACCGCCGCACCAATCAGGGTAAAGCCGATGAAGAAGCGTTCATGAAAGACGTTGCTGGCATGGGCATGACTGTCATGGATGCCGAACAGGGCCGGAAGCTGAAACTGATGCGCGACAGCGCAATGGCCCACCCGGCGGCGCGCTGGATGCTGGAAGCACCTGGCCACTGTGAAGCATCGATGTACTGGAACGACGATGAGACTGGCGAGTTGTGCCGCATCCGCCCGGATAAATGGCTGAATGAGCACAACGTGATCGTCGATGTGAAAAAGGTTGCAGACATGGATCGCTTTGCACGTCACATCGAGGAATTCCGCTATCACGTCCAAGACGCCATGTACCGCGAAGGCGCACTGAAAGTAACCGGGCAGCCGCACGGATTTTTCTTCCTGGCTGTGAGCGAAACCATCGACTGCGGTCGATACCCGGTCCGCGTGTTCGAACTGGATGCGCCGGACGTTGACGCAGGACACCAGTTATTCCGCCGGGATCTGAACACCTATCACGAATGCCGCATCAGCGATGAATGGGGCGGAGTGGAAATTATTAAACGCCCTGAATGGGCACGCAAACAGGATATGTACGTATGAGAAACGATATCGCAATCACATCACAGCCCGGCGCTACCGTAGGGACCGCTGCGGCAATCTTCAGTCCTGAAGGTATGAATCAGCTTGTTCGATTCGCTGAACTAATGGCCGGCAGTAAAGCCACAGTTCCTGCTCATCTTGCAGGTAAACCGTCCGACTGCCTGGCAGTAACCATGCAGGCAGCACAATGGGGAATGAACCCGTTCGCTGTTGCGCAGAAGACGCACGTTGTAAACGGCACTCTTGGCTATGAAGCACAACTGGTTAACGCCGTCGTGTCCTCTTCAAACCTGCTTTCAACCCGCCTGAATTACCGCTGGGACGGCGACTGGTCAAAGGTGGATGGCAAGAGCGACAAATCTCCATCACTGACCGTAACAGTGTCGGCAGTCCTGAAAGGCGAAGCAGAGCCGCGTGAGCTTACCATCAGCATGGCTCAGGCCGGTGTCCGTAACTCTCCACTGTGGGAACAGGATCCACGTCAGCAGCTTGCTTATCTGTGCGTTAAGCGCTGGGCGCGCCTGCATGCCCCTGATGTTCTTCTTGGTGTCTATACACCCGACGAACTGCAGGAGACAACACCGCGTGTTGAGCGCGACATCACGCCACCTGCGGCAACTGCTCAGGGCATGAACAGCCTGATCAACTCAAAGCCTGAGCAGAAGCAGGAAGATCGTCAGCAGCATAAAGACGATCGCGGTCCTGAAGAGATTCTGCACGCATTTTCCGGCGCGGCGATGAACTACAACACTCAGGCCGACCTGGACAAAGCGTACAAATACGTTGCTCAGAAACTGGCAGGTGATGATGACCTGCTGGCAAAAGCAACTGACGTTTACACCATCCGCTGCGACGAACTTAACGAAGTACCGATGTAACCACCACTGCGGCGCCACGCGCGTCGCAAATGCAAGAGAGGTAATTATGAAAAGAGCATTTGGCAAAAAGGAACTGATGGCAGTGGTGCCGGTATCTATGAGCACCATTGACCGCATGGAGCGCAATGGCGAGTTCCCGCAGCGTTTCTGGATCACTGATAAGCGTTGTGCATGGAACGCTGAAGAGGTTGAAAACTGGCTTGATGAGCGTCAGGCAACTAGCCCGGCAGAGTTCACCGGAAAAAAGCCGCCGGTTGATCAGCGCGTTTACCGCCCAGTAAGTAACGCCGCATGACAGCGCTGATCAGGCACTGGGAAAAATGGTCAGGATGGTACTTATTCCTGACCGCCGTTTCCGCCTGGCTGTATCTGCTGGCGGTTATTTTCAGAGAAGGCTGGATCCGATGAGCAAATTAACTCGTCTTGAAAAGTATCACCTGAACTATGTGTCTCAGCGTCAGGCGTCAAAGGTTGTCGCCGTAACTCCGGCAGCGATGGAAGTAGAAAAGCGCGCTGTTGAACGTGAATCGAAAGGCCAGTTCCGCATTGCAGCCAGGCTCTGGTTGCTGTGCATGGATGCAGCTGTCGGTGAAGTTGAACGCGCCAGAATAGCGATACGCCGTGATCAGTGCATATCGAAAGGTAACGGCCTGCGCCGTGGCGAATACGCAGGGATCGGATGTCGCGGGGTGGTGTATGACTAACCCTCACGACAACATCAGCGTCGGCAGCATCACGCTGGTTTATTCATCTCTTCGTTGCGGATGGATTGTGCCAGGCAGAAAGGTTATCAAAAACCCATTAAAGGCTCAGCGCATTGCTGAGCTGATGAACAATAAGAAGGTGGCAGCATGAAAGAGCGCGGAATGATTTTTAACAGTGAGATGGTTCGCGCCATTCTCGACGGTCGCAAGACGCAGACGCGCCGCATTGTCAAACCGCAACCTGAACTGACCAAAAGCTCTGGTTTTTCGTGGAAGGGCGCTGTGTTTGGTTCTGGCAGCGATGACCATGAAACCAATCGCAATTTTGCTCATGTTAAATGCCCACATGGTAAGCCTGGCGATCGCATCTGGGTACGTGAGGCATTTCGCGTTATGGGTTGTGCCACTGATGTTGCACGCTTGATGTACAAAGCCAGCGAGCGAAATAGTTTTACTGAATCCACTCGTACTGTATCGGTTGGGGAATGTACTAAGCAACCTTCTCAAAATTGGACGCCGAGCATCCACATGCCGCGTTGGGCATCCCGCATTCTGCTGGAGATTACGGATGTGCGGGTTGAGCGGCTGCAGGCCATTACCCTAGGAGATATCTGCAAAGAGATCGGCTGTGGTCTTTACGACTTCCGCCCCGCCACTTATGGTTTCCAGGTATGGGAAGAACTGTGGGAATCCATTTACGGTGAAGGGTCCTGGACTGCTGACCCGTGGGTGTGGGTGATCGAGTTTAAGCGTATCGAAGGCGGTGCAGAATGACCGGAAAATACACTCTTATCTATGCGGATCCTCCTTGGATATATCGCGATAAAGCAGCCGACGGCGAGCGCGGTGCTGGGTTTAAATACCCGGTGATGAACGTGCTGGATATCTGCCGCCTGCCGGTTTGGGATCTTGCCGCCGATGATTGTTTGCTGGCTATGTGGTGGGTTCCGACTCAGCCGGCTGAGGCATTGAAGGTAGTCGAGGCTTGGGGATTCCGACTGATGACTATGAAGGGATTCACCTGGCACAAGACGAATAAGCACAAGGGTAACAGCGCTATCGGCATGGGGCATATGACCAGAGCAAACAGCGAAGACTGCCTGTTTGCAGTGCGTGGAAAGTTGCCGGAAAGGATGGATGCCTCTATCTGCCAGCATGTCACCGCGCCGAGGCTGGAGAACTCCCGCAAGCCGGATATCGTGCGCGAAAAACTGGTGCAGTTGCTGGGCGATGTGCCGCGCATTGAGCTATTCGCCCGCCAGTCGTCGCATGGCTTCGATGTTTGGGGAAATCAGTGCGATGGTCCGGCGGTACAACTGCAACCTGGTTACGCACTCGATATCGCAGGAATGGCTAAGGCATTCAAAAACGCCCCGCTATCGACATCAGACAACCAGGGACGGGAGCGTGCAGCATGACCATGTTCAACGAGGCGGAGTTAATCCGCCAACTGGAAGAGCAGCGCGCTGTTATTGTGCAGCGTGATGGCATGATCCAGCAACTTCAGAGTGAAGTCGCTATTCTCGCTAAGGCACTGAAAATCGCGCAACAAAACATCTTACCGTGCGAAAATAAGCATCTATGGATTTGCCCATATTGCGGCGACATCCACGATAGCAGGATAGGATGTAAAGAAGCGGGGAGCGTAATATTTATCAATCATTAACCTTTTTCACTCATCCATCGCTCAAACTTCGACGGGGAGAACGGCACCAGATCGGTGTGCTCCCCGTTAATCCAGGCATCAATCATATCTGCCCACTGCTGCAACATGTAGGCACGTTGCCGGGCATACTCCGCTTTGTTGTATACCGCTCGCACTCCCTTCTGTTCATGCGCCAGCGCCTTTTCAATCCAGTCAGATGGATAACCAGCCTCATGCAACAGTGTGCTGGCAGTGCGGCGCAGGTCGTGCACAGAGAAGTCATCCAGATGCCCGCCAGCCTCATTCACCGATTCGACAGTGACATTGATCAGCCTGTTCAGTGCGGCGTTGGATAATGGTTTACTCACTGAGTAGCGCCCTGGCAAAAGGTATTCACTTCCACCAGCGCACATCTGCAGGCCAACCATGAGATCCTGCGCCTGCTTTGGCAGATAGATAACGTGCGCCCGGCTTCCCTTCATACGGTCTGACGGTATGGTCCATGTCCATTTTTTGAAATCAACCTCTGACCATGTGGCATGAGTGAATTCACTTTTACGAACCAGGGTGAGCAGCACCAGCTTTAATGCCAGCTTCATCGTGGCCATAGTTCCGACGTGATCCAGAGCGCGGAAGAATACGCCGATCTCTTCAGGTTGAAGCGTACGGTCGCGCGGCTTAAACATGGCTATCGATGAAGGTTTTATATCCGCAGCCGGATTAAACAGACCGTGGCCACGGTCATTCGCATAACGGTAAACACTGCTGATTATTTCCCTGGCTTGCACCGCCGTCGCACGCCCGCCACGTTCCACAATGCGATCGCACAGGTCACGAACCATGCCGGTGGTTATCTCCGCCATCATCTTGTTACCCAGAACCGGCATGATATCTCGTTCGATAACGGCCTGTTTCATTGCCCGGGTACTGTCAGCCAGAATGACGTGCTTCATATAGCTGTCGGTATGTACCGCGAATGTCTCAGCACCGCGTATCTTTTTGATACCGTCACGTTTAGCCGCAGCAGGCGACTGTCCTGCCTTCAACAGTTTCTTTGCAGCAATTAGTTCTTCACGCGCTTCCGCCAGACTGATACCGTCACGACCATACTGACCGATGACCAGCGTTTCCCGGCGTCCGTTGATTCTGTAGTCATACCGGAACGAGACAGAGCCGGAAGTAAGCACGGCTACATACAAGCCGTCACGATCCGAAACCTTATACAGTTTGTCCTGCGGCTTGAGGTTTTTTAATTTGGTATCAGTAAGCACAATTCACCCGTAATGCATCCATTTTTTTGTCGTTATGAGAGTATACCTTTCAGGTAATACCGTCACCTGTACCGTCGCAAAATGTGGTGTAGAGTGAATAGATATGAGTAGTTATAAACAAAAACCCTCTGCGATTACAGAGGGTTAGAGGAGATATTGAATAGATATGATGCGCTATGAACTAGCTATACATCATTCCCACTCAAT
>NZ_SZWP01000035.1:0-7361 GCF_005280825.1 Citrobacter sp. wls829 | reverse complement strand
AATGACCTGCTTATTCGCACCTTCCTTAGTTAAAATCTCGTGGATCTTTCCTCTGGTCCATTTAGTGCCATGCTCTGCAGTAATCCCTCTTCTATTCAACTCAGAGGCAATAATCCTCTCTGGCTTAGAGTTATTCACGAATTGATCGTATATCCATTTAACTGTTATGATTTCATCTTCCGGCCCTAATACTAAAATTATTCGATCAGTTTGGATGCTTTTCCACTCTCTATATTTAAGCATCCCTTTATGTTTATGGTTTTCATCTATCAACATTCTTCGTAAACCATATCCAGCAGGCCCACCTTGGTGATATCCACGACTAGCCAGATTAGCTTGACCAAGAAAGACTTTTTGTGATAAATCCCGACTTAAAGAAGAAGCTTTTTTTCTATCTATGAATAATTGAAAATCAGCATAATCACTATTCCCTTCAATGATAGGGTTTGCACAATATATAATACCAACACCATGTATTTGAAGTTGATGGGTATAATATCCAAATTGATCTATACTCTGAAATCGCCCAAAACGGCTTATGTCATAAACTAAAACTGCTTTAATATTTATTTTCCCTTCAACCACATCATCTATTAACTGTTGAAATGCCTGTCTTCTGTTTGCCGTAACCCCACTTTTTCCAGAGTCATCATATGTATGAATGATATTCATCTTATGTTCTGACGCAAATTTACTTATGAATTGAGATTGATTGAATATTGAATATTGCTGATGATCTGTAGACATTCTCAAATATTGAGCAACATTGACTTCATCCATAATATCCACCTCACCTCGATGAAAAAGATTATGGTTTCATGGAAAAGCCAAACTTCAAAAACCCTCCTCCACAATCCTTTAGCGAAAAATCACCTAAGCTAAACTACACCATAAAGCACAGAGATTTTCTTGAGCACGATCTCAAAAACGAACACTATTTGAACAATCATCTCTGTCATTCTAAATACCCAACTGTCACTGAATGAGAAAAAAACCTTCATTATCATTATATTATGTTTTGAGTCATTACTCCTGTAGATCTACCATATCCTCAAGAAATCTTGTCCCTCTCAATTCAACCTGATTCACCTATTTTAGCCAAAGAGAGTCTTCTTCCGATACCAGACACTGTTTCTTGCTTGTAAAGCATTCAGTGAACAACCTACGCCACTGACAGCAACTCAATTGAGTTGAACATATTCACCAGCACTTAATCAAAACCATTTTTGTATAGGTTTTACCCTGAGATGTTATCGTTGCACCTGAAACAGTGTTATTTGAATTGATTATTCCATTAACCTAACAGTAAAGTGTAATATCCCAGAAGTTGTTTCATTTGCTTCTGTTATATTTATGAAATTATTTGCGCCCTGATTATCTATGTTTAAATTACCAGTCATAGGTGATTCGCTATCACGGAAAAAATAAACTATTCGTAATGCCGTTAGTCACCTAATTACATGTATATAATCTTCTATCAGGCTCTCTACAGTTACTTCCACCATTATTACATTCATTTCCTTTATATCTTGACACTTCTATTTGTTTTAGACGATTAGGATCATTTGGACAAGAACAACCTCCTGTATCTTTATTTGGAATATAACACTTCCCTTCAACAACAATAAACATTCTATTTACACTTCCGCCTCCTTCTTTCCACACACCATTAGTGCAAGATAATATAGAACCATCAACTGCTCGCCCTTGCAAACCATTAGGAGAACATCCATTTCCCGCATAGGCCACTCCATTTAGATGAAGATACTCTCCAACTGTTGCTCTACCACCTGATACAACTCCAGCATCACCATAAACTTGTCCAACTGCATCAATATTGCCATTAGAGTGTACGTAGTTAGAATTAAGGTTTCCTGATGCCCATACATATCCAGCGTTAACTGTTCCATTAGCATCTATATTCCCGGTTGATTTAACGTATCCGCCATATAATCCTGCTGAAGTCTGAATGTTTTTACCATTATATGCTGTTATAGTATTGGAGTCGGCTATATTCCATCCACCACCATATTTTTGGAAATAAAGTCCTCCATCCCCCATTATTCTGAACAAGTTATTAGTATAGGTATCACCTCTAGACGTTATGGTTGTTCCTGATACGGTTTTATTAGAATTTAAATTTCCATTGACTTGACCATTACCCGCTACAATCAAATCAGAGTTTAATGTTGCCACACCGCCAACGTCTAATGTTGTGCCTATCACCGCTGTCCCGCTAGTTCGTAATGCCTCCGTAGTTATGGTTCCTGCTGCCGTTATATTCCTAGTATTATTTATGTCCTGATTACTCATATTTAAATTACCTGTCATAGGTAATGTGCCATCACGTCGCAAATACACTGAGTACATAGAAGAATCGTATCCAACACGATACGCCAGTAGACCAGCTGTAGTAATATTATTAAAAGCTGATGATGTCTCGGTCCATGCGCCCTGTAGACCTGATACTAAAGCTGCTGATTGCGTCATTCCGCTATCAATACCCGCTTCCTGCATAGCTTTACCTAATAAATCATAGCGAAATTTTCCGCTTTCACTCCAAGGTAAAGTTGTTGTGATAAGACCATTGATAACAAAATTGGGAGCAGTCCCTGAACGTTTTAATACTATTTTGTAAGATGACTTTTGCATGTTAATGCCTGTATAACCTACAGGCAGAAACCCTTCATTTACTAATGTTTGATATGTGATTTCGCAGCCGTTAGATGTACATGTTCTTGGTCCCGGATCACTTGACTGACTGCTACTTGAAGAAAGTGTTGATAGTTTGTCATAGTGGATACTGATATAGCGATTTGCCGCCTCTCCTATCTGTTTTATCTGATTACCAACAGTGTTAGCTATCATGTTTTCTTGATTAGTTTTCATGTCCTGAAATTTTACGAAAGCCATCACTGTTCCAATACCCAAAACTAATGTCAATTCCAATAAAGAAAACCCCTTTTTATTTATTTCTTTCATTTTCATCGTCCTTTTTATTTCACGTAATTAACAATTAACAAAAATAAAAGAGAGGTCAAGACCGATGAACATGTAATTCAAAAAAACACTTAACAGCATAATTTAAGAGAAACGATTTTATCCGTTCTCATCCTTTGTATGTTATTCTGCTCATGAATTTCAGCATTCAGGATAAAGTTAATGACCGTTGCTATTAAAACACTTAATAACATCCGAGCCCTTTCCGCTCAGGCTATTATCGAAGACAGATGTCAAGAAGAATCACTTGCACAGCATCAAAATGCTGAACGTCAGGCCAAAATTGAAGCGCTACGTGCACAATTACTTGAAGATGGTATTGACCCGTCTGAGCTGCTGGGTAATCCTAAAACTTCACTTCCGGCAGCTGTTCGAGCAAAGCTCTTGAAGACTTCGCAATCTAAACACATTCCATGCCTTCTTTAATCCGGGCATTGTCAATACTCTTATAAAGGAAAGAATATGCCATCACCAAGAGAAGTGAATCCGCATAATTTCAATGTATTAGAAATTATTTATGATTTAAACGGATTCTCCGTTGCATGGGGGATCTGGGAAGATGGGACTAAGCGCCTCGCTATGAGATGGAATGGTGAAGGCGAGGACAAGGGTTACCCAAAAACATTTGGTAATCCTGTATGGTTTATGCTCCCAAATGAGCTTAGCCTACCAATACTTCAATCACTGGATGCATATAACCCTTTACATCGTGGTGTTGCAAAAAGTTAATCGTTCTGGACATCATTTAAAAATGTATGTAATGCGTTATATGACATCAATTTTTAAATTAACTACCGCGCCCTCTGGGGCTTGGTCAACAGCTCCCCAGCCTAAAACAAGTTTTAAGCCGTGGAGCTGTTCGGACGTGAATTGATTTTATGGTCTGAATTTTTTGAGGACTCTTTCGATGTAGATTTTTCCATTTATTTTATACCGTTCGATATCATGTGTATGCAAGGATGGAACCTCTAACAACAAACCAAAGAGTAATTGTTTATCTACCTCACTAATATTACAGTTTAAAACCTTGGCAACCTCTGCACCCAGAATTATTTTTTGTCGTGTATTTTCTTTTTTGTTATCTTTTTTCTCTTTTGCTTTGAGATAATTTAATTTATTTTGTGCTCCTGCGATTTTTTGCTCAAGTGTTTTCTTTATTTCGGCACTGCTTCTATCCCCTTGAAAGGCTTTACCTGTTAGGTATGTATTTTGTATTTTATCATCACTCATTATTTACCCCACTGATTTCTATTATTATAAGGGACATTACTTCTGAACTCATCATCTGAAAGTGCTCGCTTGATTGATTTAATCCGAGATCGGAACTGCTGTTTTTCCTGTTTCTTTTTAAACTCAACTCTCACTTTTGTGATTATCTTTTCTGCTTCACTATACGCTTTTTCCAGATCGGTATAGATACCATTATCAAGTAATCGTTTTGCTTCAAGATCAATGGCTTCATCATTATTTTTATACATAAAACCTCCCTTCTTTTATTTCCTGATTATGTACTAACACAGTTTATATATAAATCAATAAGTAAGTTTTAATATTTTATCTGACAACCAAAATACTTATAAAGCCAATGTTAATAGTCCATAATGCAGTATTGACACAGATCAGTATTATTTCTGACTCACACAACTCACCTATATTCATATTCACCCCGTTCATTTTATGCTCTTATATTCTCTTATAGTAAATAATTGGTTTTGGCAAATGAATATCGCGGCAAAATAATTAATGCATCTTTCACATCCCATGCGACTAGATGCATATATGAGGGATGACAGATCAAAGAAGGTCGATAATTTTCTTCACATATGGAGGAATAGCTGTTTCCAAATTTATATCATATTCAATCACAGTGTTTGTGCTTGTTGAAACTTTTACTTCCCATATGATTTTTTTAGATAATTTATTATCATTCCAAAAAACTGATGAATAACTAGTATCCTTCTGCAATGTCTCTAATACATAAAAATACTCATTCTTTCTGATTTTAGTTTTTGGATATTTACTAACACTAACAAGGAGGACATATGGAATGTAATCCATAGGCATATCCTTCAACGCCCATACATTAATGTCATTAGCACTTTTAACAGAGAGTTCGAGATCTTTCCATGTAAAACATAAATTTGGAAATTCTTTTTTTATCTTATAATATACCTCGTATAAATTATTTTTCAGCCACTCTTTTCTTAACGGAATAAGAGTAGCATCTCTTGGTATGTTCTTTAAATGTTCATATGGTTTGTGATGTGAAGTGATTAATGGACATGATGAATTTGGATAGTGCGAAAAATGAGCCTTCTTTTGTGACTCAAGGCCCTTAACAAATACACTCTCATGACAAATTTTACAACAACCATCAGCTTTATGATGGCGTACAACCCAATCATTTATATGAATATTGTGTTTCAATTGATCGTTTGGATCATAAGCGTATAACATAAACACACTCCTTTTTCTCAAAGGAGAAGATAATAGCTTATCCATAATAAAAAACAAACCATAAGATAATTTTTATTTCAGATATATACATAATCGTTTAATAAGTCATAGAAATCTTCATCGTCATATAAGTTATCTGATATATAAATAACTATTTTCCCGAATTCATTTTCTCTATGTCCATCATGATACCTCGTATTAAAATAATTTATTTATTTATTCTCCTTTTTAAATATACTGATTAACTTACTTATGCAAGTTGGATGACGTATATTTAATTAGCGCCACTTAAACTAGTCATACTAACTTCATTAGGCATTGCTTACATAACCACTATAAAAATCAGCAACACCACATGATAGTAATCACCAACAAGTTTATCTAATACTCTCCACGTTACTTATTTTTGTTTATTAATGTTTTTCATTTAACCTTTAGATTCTCAACTCTAACGGAATAAATTAACACTCTTTTTGTCCTTCGGACGCCATCTAAACCCCATTTATGTAATATCGTGGAATACTTCGCCCGTCCATCCTATTCGCGCCGCTCAATTCGGCGGTTTGTTTTACAGCCATTCATATATTTAGTATTAATTAATAAAGGCAAACCTTGTACATTGCCGTTATTTTTGAGCCATTTATGGCGATAAAAAATAAAGCAATGCCCACTTACGCATTATCGCTTCGCTCTAATGCCGTGGGGTCTACCGACGGTTGCCTGCCGCAGGCTAAAACCGTTTCCTTCGTAAACAAAATCAAGGTCAACGTCAACCCCGGCGTTTTCCTTACGTAAAACGAAAAGCAGCATTTGGCATTGAGGAATATTTGAATGGCGATATACAGTTTTAAAATGGAGAACATCAGCAGAGGCGAAGGTCAGTCTTCGGTTAACTCTGCTGCATATCGTCACCGTAAAGTTTTCTTCGATAACAGAACGGGTGAAGTTTGCGGTCGTAAAACAGCACATAAAAAGGACCTTGCCTTTGCGCAGATTTTTGCACCTGAACATACCCCTCCTGACCTGATTGTTGACAGTGAAACACTCTGGAATGCTGTTGAAGCCTCAGAGAAGAGAAAAGATGCCCGCCTTGCCAAAGAGTTTAAGATTGCCCTCCCCGCTGAGCTAACACCCGAACAGAGTATTGAACTCACTTCTGCTTTTGTTCTTGAGCACTTTACCAAGCAAGGCATCATTGCTGATCTCGTTATTCACGATATCAATGGTCATAACCCACATATCCATATAATGGGAACAACCCGTGAGATTCTTTCTACCGGCTTTGGTAAGAAGGTGCGTGAGTGGGACAAGCCTGAAACCCTTGATAGCTGGCGTAAAGGCTGGCAGAACGTCTGTAATGAGTTCCTTGAGCTGTATGGTCATGATGAACGCGTTGATCACCGTTCTATCAGAGTTCAGTATGAGGAAGCCCTTGAACAGGCTACCGCTGCCGCAACAAATGAAGAGAAAGCTGTCTGGCTGGCTAAAGCTATTGAAACGAACCGCGATCCAATACTTCATATCCCTCGTGATCGCTGGGGAACTGTTGCAGCTCAGGAACAACGTGCTGCAGAGCAGACCATACGTGATGAGCTGAAAAAAGAAGCTGACGAAGCCTACTTCACCTTTAAAGATCTTCCATTGGACATCGTTGTTGATGTTGCCAGCTTTAGGGTTCATGCACTGGCTGAACCAGAAGAAATTGTTATCCCTGAAAACACAGGTAGAGCTTCATCTACAGGCTCGCAGAAACCTGTTCTGGTGGCTCCTGCACCTCATACTCGCACTACACTGAAAACCCCATCCTCTTCAACAGCCAGAGCACTTAAACGCGCCCCTGTTAAAGTTAAGAGGAAGAAAGTTGAACCTCGTCAGAGGGTAATCCCCCCATTTTTAACGGAGGC
>NZ_SZWP01000012.1:0-6137 GCF_005280825.1 Citrobacter sp. wls829 | reverse complement strand
TTACACGTTCACAGGAATCTGTGCCTCAGGAAAAACGATGAGCATGAGGTGAATGGAACCTTTCTCTGAGATAGTATGTTCATTGCCTCCGCCAGCACATCTTGATGCCTTCTGAAACTAGTCGTTAACTGAACGGCATTGCCCGCACGCGGCGGGCTGTAGAAGCAGTCAGCAGATTACTCAACCTGTAAACGTGACGGCGGTGCAGAATGATAATGCGCATCAGCTTCAGCAAAGCGTTTTTGCATTGCGGCTGAAGGTGCTTTACCCAGCAAGCTGAACACCACGATACCAATACTGCCGAACACAAAGCCCGGGATGATTTCATACAGGCCCAGCCAGGCGAACTGTTTCCAGACGATAACCGTGACCGCACCAATGATCATCCCCGCCAGCGCACCGTTACGGGTCATACGCGACCACAGTACGGAGAACAGCACTACCGGTCCGAATGCCGCACCAAAGCCAGCCCAGGCGTAGCTCACCAGACCGAGAACGCGGTTTTCCGGGTTAGCCGCCAGAGCAATAGAGATCAGCGCGACTACCAGTACCATGACGCGACCAATCCACACCAGTTCTTTCTGGCTGGCATTTTTACGCAGGAACGCTTTGTACAAATCTTCCGTAATGGCACTGGAACACACCAGCAGCTGGCAGCTCAGCGTCGACATCACCGCCGCAAGGATAGCCGACAGCAGAATACCGGCAATCCACGGGTTGAACAGGATTTGCGCCAGTTCAATAAACACCCGCTCAGCGTTCTGGTTCACTGCACCGGCCAGTGCCGGATTGTTATTGAAGTAGGCGATACCGAAGAAACCAACGGCCACCGCGCCCGCCAGACACAGGATCATCCATGCCATGCTGATGCGACGTGCATGCACGATGCTATGGTGAGAATCTGCCGCCATAAAGCGCGCCAGGATGTGCGGCTGACCGAAGTAACCCAGCCCCCAGCCCATCAGGGAAATAATGGCGACAAAGTTCAGGCCTTTGAGCATGTCCACGTTCTCAATGCTCTTTTGTTTGATCACTTCCAGCGAGTCTTCAAAGCCGCCGACGCCAATAATCACCATCACCGGCGTCAGGATCAGAGCAAAAATCATCAGGCTGGCCTGCACGGTATCGGTCCAGCTGACGGCCAGGAAACCACCAATAAAGGTATAGATAATCGTCGCTGCCGCACCCGCCCACAGCGCTGTTTCATAACTCATGCCGAAGGTGCTTTCGAACAGACGCGCCCCTGCAACAATCCCTGAAGCACAATAGATGGTGAAAAACAGCAGAATAACCAGCGCGGAAATAATACGCAGCACGCGGCTTTTATCTTCAAAACGACCGGTAAAGTAATCCGGTAGCGTCAGAGCATTATTATTGAACTCGGTGTGTACGCGTAAACGTCCAGCCACCAGCTTCCAGTTAATCCATGCGCCTAATGTCAGGCCGATGGCGATCCAGCTTTCTGAAATCCCCGACAAGAAAATCGCCCCCGGCAGCCCCATCAGCAGCCAGCCGCTCATGTCGGATGCCCCGGCGGAAAGCGCGGTGACAAACGGCCCCAGGCTGCGTCCACCCAGAATGTAATCATCAAAGTTTTTGGTTGAACGCCATGCAATAAACCCTATCAACAACATGCCAAAAATATAGACACAGAATGTCACTAACATCGGTGTGCTAATAGCCATCAAAACTCTCCAAAATTATGTATCGACAATGCCGTGGCTTGCCGTTTTATTACCCTGCCGGAACGTGGCAAAGATATCTATGTTGACCTGGGCGACCGTATCCTGCCGGAAGCAAGGATCATTCACAATCGATTTAACACACCATTTACATCAATTTTGATCTCGAGTAGATAGCATTTTTCTGGAGGTTGCACTCTCTCACACTTTTCGCGGTTGCACCTTTAAAAAGTGTTAACTGCCGCAGAGAAAAAGCGCTCGTATTTTTTACAGACATCCCAACAAACACCACATTTATTAACATTTCATTCATTTTCAAGCTTGCAAACCAAGTCACATTTAACACGGTTGCACAAAGTTGCAACATGGTGGATATTTCTCAGTAACTATCAGTCCCGTATTTCAGCACAACAGGAGTAAACGGCATGGGAACCACCACGATGGGGGTTAAGCTGGACGACGCCACACGCGAGCGTATTAAAACAGCCGCAACACGAATCGATCGCACGCCGCACTGGCTGATCAAACAAGCCATCTTTAATTATCTCGAAAGACTGGAAAATGACGATGCCCTGCCTGAGCTGCCTGCCCTACTGGTGGGTGCAGCCAATGAAGGTGATGACGCCTCGGCATACCAGAATGAAACTCACCAGCCTTTCCTCGAGTTTGCCGAGCAGATCCTGCCGCAGTCCGTTTCCCGGGCGGCGATCACCGCCGCGTATCGTCGTGCAGAAACCGACGCCGTACCGATGCTGATGGAACAGGCGCGCCTGCCGCAACCGATCGCTGAACAGGCTCATAAGCTGGCATATCAGTTAGCCGACAAACTACGTAACCAGAAAACCGCCAGCGGTCGCGCCGGCATGGTACAGGGACTCTTGCAAGAGTTCTCGCTATCCTCTCAGGAAGGTGTTGCGCTGATGTGCCTGGCGGAAGCCCTGCTGCGTATTCCCGACAAAGCCACGCGCGATGCGCTGATCCGCGACAAAATCAGCAACGGTAACTGGCAGTCACACATTGGACGCAGCCCGTCGTTATTCGTCAACGCGGCAACCTGGGGACTGCTGTTTACCGGACGCCTGGTCTCCACACATAACGAAGCCAGCCTCTCGCGCTCGTTGAACCGCATCATCGGTAAGAGCGGCGAGCCGCTGGTCCGCAAAGGCGTCGATATGGCGATGCGCTTGATGGGGGAGCAGTTCGTCACCGGGGAAACCATCGCCGAAGCACTGGCTAACGCACGGAAGCTGGAAGACAAAGGTTTCCGCTACTCCTACGACATGTTGGGAGAAGCCGCACTGACCGCCGCTGACGCGCAGGCCTATATGGTGTCTTACCAGCAGGCTATCCACGCGATTGGTAAAGCGTCTAATGGACGCGGCATTTATGAAGGGCCGGGGATTTCGATCAAGCTGTCGGCGCTGCACCCACGCTACAGCCGTGCGCAGTACGATCGCGTAATGGACGAGCTTTATCCACGCCTGAAGTCGCTCACCCTGCTGGCGCGTCAGTACGACATTGGCATCAATATTGACGCCGAAGAAGCAGACCGCCTGGAAATCTCCCTCGATCTGCTGGAAAAACTGTGCTTCGAACCTGAGCTGGCGGGTTGGAACGGGATTGGTTTTGTCATCCAGGCCTACCAGAAACGCTGTCCGTACGTGATTGATTATCTGATTGATCTGGCCACGCGCAGCCGCCGTCGCCTGATGATCCGCCTGGTAAAAGGCGCATACTGGGACAGCGAAATTAAACGCGCCCAGATGGACGGTCTGGAAGGGTATCCAGTGTATACCCGTAAGGTCTACACCGACGTTTCCTATCTGGCCTGCGCCAAAAAACTGCTTGCCGTGCCGAATCTGATCTACCCGCAATTTGCCACCCATAACGCCCATACGCTGGCGGCCATTTATCAGTTAGCGGGTCAGAACTATTATCCCGGACAGTACGAGTTCCAGTGCCTGCACGGCATGGGTGAACCCCTGTACGAGCAGGTTACCGGCAAAGTTGCCGATGGCAAACTGAACCGCCCATGCCGTATTTACGCACCGGTAGGGACCCATGAAACGCTGTTGGCGTACCTGGTGCGTCGGCTGCTGGAAAACGGCGCGAATACCTCGTTCGTTAACCGTATTGCCGACACCACTCTGCCGCTGGATGAACTGGTCGCCGACCCGGTCGAAGCCGTAGAAAAACTGGCGCAGCAGGAAGGCCTGGCGGGTCTACCGCATCCGAAGATTGCGCTGCCACGCGACCTGTACGGCAAGGGACGCGAAAACTCAGGCGGACTGGATCTGGCGAACGAACATCGCCTGGCCTCGCTGTCCTCTGCCCTGCTCAACAGCGCACTGCAAAAATGGCACGCGAAACCGATGCTGGAGCATCCGGTGGCTGACGGACAAATGACGCCGGTAATTAACCCAGCGGAGCCGAAAGATATTGTGGGCTACGTGCGTGAAGCCTCCCCGAATGAAGTGGAGCAAGCGTTACAAAGCGCGGTAAATAATGCGCCGATCTGGTTCGCAACGCCGCCGCAGGAGCGCGCCGCTATTCTGCATCGCGCCGCCGTTCTGATGGAAGGCCAGATGCAGCAACTGATTGGCATTCTGGTTCGCGAAGCAGGTAAAACCTTTAGCAACGCCATTGCCGAAGTGCGTGAAGCAGTCGACTTCCTGCATTATTACGCCGGGCAAGTCCGCGATGATTTTGATAACGAAACCCATCGTCCGCTCGGCCCGGTGGTCTGTATCAGCCCGTGGAACTTCCCGCTGGCCATCTTCAGCGGGCAAATTGCCGCTGCGCTGGCTGCAGGCAATAGCGTGCTGGCAAAACCGGCAGAACAGACACCGCTGATTGCCGCCCAGGGGATCGCCATTTTACTGGAAGCTGGCGTGCCGCCAGGCGTGGTACAACTGTTGCCCGGCCAGGGTGAAACCGTCGGGGCACAGCTGACGTCCGATGAGCGCGTACGCGGCGTGATGTTCACCGGTTCAACGGAAGTCGCCACGCTGTTACAACGTAATATTGCTCGCCGTCTTGACGCGCAAGGCCGTCCGATCCCGCTGATCGCCGAAACCGGTGGAATGAACGCGATGATCGTCGACTCCTCGGCGCTGACGGAGCAAGTGGTCGTTGATGTGCTGGCCTCCGCCTTTGACAGCGCCGGACAGCGCTGCTCGGCACTGCGCGTCCTGTGCCTGCAGGATGACATCGCCGAGCACACACTGAAAATGCTGCGCGGCGCGATGGCCGAATGCCGGATGGGCAATCCGGGCCGCCTGACCACTGACATTGGGCCGGTTATTGATGATGAGGCCAAAACCAATATTGAGCGCCACATTCAGGCCATGCGCGCCAAGGGACGTCCGGTATTCCAGGCTGCACGTGAAAACAGCGAGGATGCGCGGGAATGGCAAACCGGTACCTTTATTGCGCCGACGCTGATTGAGCTGGAGAGCTTCGACGAACTGCAAAAAGAGGTGTTTGGTCCGGTGCTGCACGTCGTACGCTACACCCGCAGCAATCTGGGCAATCTGATTGAGCAAATCAATGCTTCCGGCTACGGCCTGACGCTGGGTGTGCATACCCGTATTGATGAAACCATCGCTCAGGTCACCGGCTCCGCACACGTGGGTAACCTGTACGTCAACCGTAATATGGTTGGCGCGGTGGTCGGCGTGCAGCCCTTCGGCGGCGAAGGCTTGTCAGGCACCGGACCGAAAGCCGGCGGTCCGCTGTATCTGTACCGTCTGCTGGCTAACCGTCCGGAAAATGCGCTAAGCATCACCCTGGCGCGCCAGGATGCCGATTACCCTGTCGATGCACAGCTCAAGGCGGCGCTGATCCAGCCGCTGGACGCCCTCACCGAATGGGCAGCCGATCGCCCGGCGTTGCAGACCCTGTGCCAACAGTTTGCTGAACTGGCGCAGGCCGGAACCCAGCGTTTGTTGCCTGGCCCTACCGGCGAGCGCAACACCTGGACGCTGTTACCTCGCGATCGCGTTCTGTGTATTGCCGATAACGAACAGGACGCACTGGTTCAGGTCGCCGCCGTGGCTTCCGCGGGCAGTCTCATCCTGTGGCCGGATGATGCTTTCCACCGCGATCTGGCAAAACGTCTGCCTGCCGCTCTTTCCGGGCGCATCCAGTTTGCCAAAGCGGATAATCTGACCGTACAACCGTTCGATGCCGTTATCTTCCACGGTGATTCCGATCAACTGCGCGCGTTATGCGAAGCGGTTGCCGCACGGGATGGCGCAATTGTCTCGGTACAAGGCTTTGCCCGTGGTGAGAGCAATATCCTGCTGGAGCGGCTGTATATTGAACGCTCATTGAGCGTCAACACCGCTGCTGCTGGCGGTAACGCCAGCCTGATGACAATCGGCTAAGGGTATGGTTAATTAAGGCTCCGGTAACGGCAATACCATTCAGTTAAGCATGTAGGGTGAACATGTG
>NZ_SZWP01000013.1:0-5862 GCF_005280825.1 Citrobacter sp. wls829 | reverse complement strand
AGCAAAAGTTCGATTTATTCAACAAAGCCTTGTTACGCTGTAAACCGAAACTTGTTGAGATTGTTTCATTGGAGCGATTGTTTCATCTGCTGATTGAGCAGCATTGATATTGAAAGAAACATACAGTAATCGCGAATTCAGATAATAAGTGCAACGCTCGGTCATGTTAGATGGAAGGACGGTTAGCTACTGATAAGCTATCCTGCTCTTCCGACCAAAGATGAGCGAGTAAGTATGAAGTATCAGCAACTAACCGAAGGACAACGATACCAGATATCGATACTGCGTGAGGATAATTTATCCTGCCATGAGATAGGTATCCGTATCGGTGTAAGCAAGTCCACGGTCTCCCGTGAACTGAGGCGTAACACTTCAGATACTGGTTATAACCCACAACAGGCACACCAGAAGTGCTGTGATAGGCGGCTGTCATCTGCCAAAAGGACAATTCCTCAGCAGACCATAGATTTCGTGATATTTGCTCTGGAGTGGAAGTGGAGTCCTGAGCAAATAAGTGCAATTGGCAGTCAGCCATGAATGGATTTACCAGTATATCTATGCGGATAAGCGTAGCGGTGGCGAGTTGTACAGGCATCTTAGGCAGGGCAAACGGCGATATCGTAAGGGCTACGGGCAGAAACGAGGGCGCATCCCTGACGCGGTATCCATTGAGCTACGGCCGTCAGTCGTCGATGACCGTAGCCGTCTGGGGGACTGGGAGGCCGATTTGGTGCAGGGTAAACAGGGCACTGGTGCTATCGTGACACTGGCAGAACGCAAAAGCCGTATTTACCTGACAAAAAAGGTGTTTTCAAAGGATGCGGTGGAAGTCAGTAAGGCCATTATCTCACTGCTGAGTGAGTATCAGGATGTATGTCACACAATAACGTTCGATAACGGTCTAGAGTTTAGTGAGCACAAGGCGATAGCAGAAGCACTGAACGCAGATACGTACTTTGCCCATCCGTATGCCTCGCATGAGCGTGGGCTGAACGAGAATACGAATGGGTTGTTAAGACAGTTTATCCCGAAAGGAACAGACCTGCGGACAGTGACAGAAGAAGACTTACAACGCTATCAGGGAGCGTTGAACAGCAGGCCACGCAAGTGTCTGGGGTTCAGACAACCTTCGGTGGTGTTTGCGGAGCTAAGAAAGGCGGCTTAGCGTTGCACTTCGGACTTGAATCCGCCAGTTGATAGGGACAACTCTATAATGAAGAGAAAACATGCCGTATTTACACCGGTTGCTTTTCTGGTAATAAACTCAATAGGATTTAATTCAGTTTACTCAGCTACACCTGTTTCCTGTAGTACTACAGGTACAAGTGAAAATGACCTGTTTTGTGGTGCAGGGGCCAATACTAGTGGTTCCGTGAAGAGTATAGCGATCGGGAACAACGCACTAGTGAGTAAAAATGCTAGTGCTGGGTTAGCAGTTGGTTATAACTCAAAATCTGCTGCACAAAATGCTATTGCGATAGGGAATAGTGCAATTGCATCGGCTGCAAATACTATCAGTATTGGTTCCGACAACTCATTTACAACTGGATCTGTGGCAATAGGTACAAATGCACGTGCAGGGCGAGAAGATATCTTAAGCCTAAAAGATGCTGGTAAGTCTGAGAGAACCTGGATTGGAAAACAAAATAATATTGCCCTTGGAGTAGGTTCCGTAGCTGATGGTGGTCGAGTGATCTCTATCGGTGAGAATGCAGGAAGCGGGACTATTGATAACTGGAATATTCAGAATATCAACATAGGTACTAATGCTGGAAGTCAGGCAAAAAGAGATTATAGTGTTGCTTTGGGTTTTGAAGCAGGGATGGTGCTATCTGGCTCTCAAGATGCTACCGAAGATAGCAAACGAGCTCCAAGTATTAATATTGGTAAGCAGGCAGGAAAAAACACAGTATCATATGGAAATATATCTGTAGGAGATAATGCTGGAACAGAAATCACAGATAATAGAAGCGTTTCTAATATAATGATTGGAAACGGGGCTGGAGTTGGTTTGAGTTCTAATGATGGTAAAAACACTACTTTTCCAGGATATGGCCCTGGTGGAAATACCTTAGTCGGGAATGCTTCGGGACGACAACTATCTGGTGATAGTAATGTCGCTGTAGGTTCTATTGCTGGCGATCGGTCAACTGGTGATAATAATGTGTATGTTGGCCACTTAGCTGGGCAACAATCAATGTCAGATCGATCAATTATTATAGGTTCTCAGGCAGGATTAGGAACAAATAATGACAGAAGTGTATTAATCGGTAATTTTGCCAATGGAGGCGTTGCTGCTCCAACACGAAATGTAGTGGGGCTTGGGTCTTCTGTTAAGGCTACGGGGTTTGAAAGTATTGCTGTGGGTTTTAATGCAAATTCATCGGCAAATAATGCAACAGCTATAGGTCGCTTTACCACGGCTTCTGGGGTCAATGCTACAGCTCTAAGCACTAATGCTATGGCTTCGGGACCTAATTCGATAGCGATAGGTAACGGTGCAAAAGCAGTTGCTATGGATACTATCAGTATAGGTACAGGAAACATCGTAAGTGGTGAGAAATCGGGTGCAATAGGTGACCCAAGCACTATATCAGGGTCCGCTTCTTATTCAATTGGTAATAACAATAAAATAACGGCAAATAATGCTTTTATCCTTGGAAATGCAGTAGATAATGCTATAGATAATTCAGTTGCCCTAGGTAATTCTACGACAGTATCATCTGCTGTTGCAACTCCAGAATATATAGTAAATGGGGTGACACACTCATTTGCAGGCTCAACTCCAGTATCAACTGTAAGTATTGGTGCTTCTGGAAAAGAGCGCACTCTATCGAATCTTGCGGCTGGACGAATTTCGGCTACTAGCACTGATGCCATAAATGGTAGTCAGCTATTTGCAGTTTCATCTGAAGTAGATAAGGGCAACTTATTTGCTGGTAATTCTGGAGCGTTTAAACGCTTCTTTGGTGAAACAACTACTATCCGCGGAGGTCTTACAAATGGAGAAACTGCAAGTAACAAAAACATTAGAACTGAAGCTAATGACGGTATAATAGATATTCAACTGGCGAATAATCTAGATGTCACTAGCGTTAAGACTGGTAATACATTAATTAACAACTCAGGGCTTTATATTACAGGTGGACCCACTGTCACAGTTACAGGTATAGATGCTGGAAATAAAACTATCACTAATGTTGCAGATGCTGTAAATGACAGTGATGCGGTCAATAAACGTCAGTTAGATAATCTTTCAAATTCAGTTAGCCAAGGGGTAACGTTTTCTGCTAATGAAGGCGATGATATCAAACGTAAATCTGGTGAGGTTTTAGCTCTGAAAGGAGATGGTGCAGTTAATGGTAATTATAGTGGAAAAAACATTAAAACAGTTGCGGATGCATCCTCCGGAGTTATATCAATTCAAATATCTGAAAGTCCAGTATTTGGCAATGTTGTTATAAATAGCAATAGCAGTGGGAAAATTTCTGGCGTTAGTGACGGTGCCATCGCTATGGGCAGTAGCGATGTCGTGAATGGTGGACAAGTTCATACAGTTACTACATCAATTGCCAATGTTATTGGAGGTGATACTTATGTAAGCCATAATGGTGAGATGATCTCCAGCAATGTAGGTAATACAGGGAAAAATACTATTCATGATGCTATTGATTCCATCAGAACGACTGCTGAATCAGTAAGCGGAGGTTGGAACCTGTCAGTAAATGGTAAACAAGAAAGTGCTATAAAACCTTCTGAAACAGTTGACCTTAATAATACTGATAAAAATATCAGCATATCCAAAAAAGATAATCAGGTTAGTTTTAACCTTTCCGATTCTGTCAACGTTAAAGAGAGCATCAGTGTTGAAAATGGCCCTTCTCTGAGCCAAGTTGGTATTGATGGTGCCGGATTAAAGATTGCTAATATAGCTGATGGTATTATTGCTCAGGGGAGTAAAGATGCTGTCAATGGTGGGCAACTCCATGAGTTTATCAGCAGTGAAGTAACTAAACCAATTACGTTTAAGGCAGATAGTGGTACACCGTATGAAGCAAAAATGGGAAGTTTGGTAAATGTTAAAGGTGATAATAAAAATATCAAGACGACAGTTAATGGTAATGTGCTGAGCATTAATCTAAACGACAATGTTAATGTTAAATCATTAACTACTACAGAGTCTTTAGCTGTCTCAAGTGGTGCTAATATTGATATGGGAGGAAATACCATACAAAATGTTGGTAATGCCAAGCGTACAAGTGATGCTGTTAACTACGGACAGCTACAACAGGCTTTCAGTAGTCTTGACAACCAAATTAATCGGGTTGAACGTAGAGCTAACGCAGGTGCAGCTGCTGCTATTGCAACGGCGGGGTTAACACAGGCGTATATTCCAGGTAAAAGTATGATGTCCATGAGCGGTGGGTCATTCCAAGGTGAAAACAGTTTAGCTATTGGCCTTTCAACCATCTCAGATAACGGCAATTGGATATTAAAAGGTTCTTATTCAACAACAACTAGAAGTCAAACTGGAGCATCTGTTGGAGTAGGATTTCAGTTCTGATAAAACAGGGGTGGAAACACCCCTATAAATAAAATTTGATTTGGATAGCAAATAATGAAATCGAACTCATTCAAAATTATAATTTTTATTGCATGTGCTACAATTATTTCAGGATGTAATCAAAACATGAGTCGCCCAGATCGTGATGGTGGAGTTAAAGAGATAGTGTGGCCAGAACCTGTAAACGCGAAGTTAAGATCAGGACGTGGAGTATTCCCGACATCCGAAAGTATTTCGCTTTTGAATAAAGGGATGACCAAAGATCAGGTCTATTTGCTTATCGGTAGGCCGCATTTTGGTGAAGGTCTATTTTCTGTGAGAGAATGGGATTATCTCCTTCACTTCAATACGTTAAAACACACTAACAATCAAGTTACAATTTGTCAACTTAAAATTATTTTTAACTCAGATAAATTAGTCGCTAATATATACTGGAGAGCTATTAAACCTGAAAATTCCATTTGCCCACCAGAATCTAATAAAAATTAAAATAATCAATATAGGAAAGTAAATGGTGTAACTTTTATAAACATAAGGTTTTGTTGCTATACAGTAATAGATAGTATAAAGCAATTTCAAGGTAAATATATGAAAAGAAATATCACAATCCTAAGCCTATTAGTTATTTTATTCACTCTGAGCGCCTGTCATCAGAAGAATGTTAAAAGTGTTGTAACTCCTCTCACCCCCCAAATAAATAAAGAGGTATCTTCTCTTATACTTCTTCCTCTTTCTGAGCAGCCGCACAATGGATGGGCTGAAATTATCATCGTCGACAGGAAATGGTATTTCGATACAAATACTGTTCTGACTCGGAATGAACTTGCGTCCATGTCATTTGGTCAAAGTAATGAAGGTAATTGGTTTCTACAGATCAGTCCTAACAAGAATGGACAATTGATAATTGATAAAGCATTAGAAAATAAGAATAATTATATTCTTATGGTTTTAAACGGAAAGGCTATCTCACTTTCGCAACTCAATTCAGCAAAGACATTATCGTTTTATGTTGGTGATGAGAATAAAACAATTCAGATCGCGGAGGCTATAACTCAAAAAAACATTATGCGCTAGTATTTATTTTACTGATTTTTTAAGATAATTTCGATGGTCATTTAGAGGCAGTGTCTTGTTTTCTTGTGGCCATAATATTTACTTGGTGGTATTTATGGAAAAGTTACGCCAAGCGCTTTTATTTTCAAATGCAGGTATTGAGGATATTGAAATTTTCGCGCTGACATCTGTTTACATTCCAACTGCTATATTGCCAGAAGAATCTTGGGAAGGTGCGAATAAGC
>NZ_SZWP01000014.1:0-5668 GCF_005280825.1 Citrobacter sp. wls829 | reverse complement strand
GTCAATACGGTTCTCGCTGCACGCTTACCAACAGGTCCGTCGATTTTGTTTTCAGGTGTGGATTTATTCGGGAAGATATTGTCATTTTTATCCGGCTTCACAGTGACGTTCGACATCATCCATGTCATGACTGGGTTGCCGTCATGATGGATTTTGTTGCCATACACGTCTGCCTGTACTGACTTCATTGACTCAGACAGGTTTTTAACTGTCTGGGCAACCTCCACCAGCGGAAGCCCCTCTTCGGCAAGCGCAAGGCTAAACTGGGTAGCACTCCATGGGTCAAAGGCTATTTCCTTCAGGCTTTCACCTTTAACCCAGGCTTCGACCTCTGCCTTGATATAGCCATGATCGATAACGTCACCATCAGTCAAATCCAGATAGCCAGCATCAGCCCATTTCCGGTAAAGCTCAGAAATATGCTTCGGGGCGGTCTCCAGCCGTCCTTCAGGGATCCAGAACTTCGACTTCGTATGCGTGTGACCAGATGGCGAAAGCCACGTTTTTACCGCGGCGCAGATATCAATTTTATTCGCGAGGTCAATACCTACCCAGAGTGGCCAGTTACGCAGTTCATCATCGGGTGCTATACCTGCACACTTCTCCCAACGGTCCATATCCATCCAGGCACTTTCCGCTGTAACCCATATGTTCAAATGTTTAGTGAAGAAATTTGGCCGAGCGGCAATCTGTTCTTTGGCTTTTTTCGCCAGGCGGCGCATATCATCCCAGCGCTTACAGATCCCCAGCCCCGGATTAGCTTTAGGCCAGTTCTTTTCATCGAACGGATCGTCGTCTTCATCCAGGGTATAAATCACAGCAAAATAGGTGTCGTCATCAACCACCCCGCGCAACACCTTGATGGCGTAATCTCGCTGTTCAAAGCAGATCCCTTCTTTATTTGAACCGGCCGTTGTGATGGCAAACAAAAGAGACTGCAGGCGTGCACCGGTAGCCGTTTCAAGAACATCCCATACGTCACGCGTACGGTGTGCATGAAGCTCATCGACGATACCGCAGTGAATATTCAGACCATCAAGGTTATTCGCATCGCTCGATAGCGGTTCAAACTTGGATGCAGTTCGTTCCTGGTGGATATTGAGCTTAACGTGACCAAACAGACGCCCCAGCGTCCTGGGGGCTTTCTTGATCATATTTTTGGCATCATCAAACACGATGCGGGCCTGATCGCGAGTTGTCGCAGCAGAGTAAACTTCTGCGCCTCCCTCACCATCGGCACCAGTCATATACAGACCGATGCCGGAAGAAAGCGTTGATTTGGCATTTTTACGGGCGACTTCGTCATAGGATGTGCGAAAACGGCGCACCATAATCGCATCGCCATCTTCATCAAACATCTGCTCCCCCGTCATTTCATCAATCAGGGGAATAACAAAACCGAAGATATTTATCAGGATAAAGACATGCCACGCCATCAGCTCAATCGGCTTACCTGCCAGAGCCCCTTTGACATGGGGAACAAAGTTATAGAAATCGAGAACGTGCTGGGCGCGATCCTCACTGAAGTAGACGCCGCGTTCCGGCCCATGTTCTAAATCGTTAAGGAATCTCTGGCACGCCAGGCGCACCAGTTCGCCAGCAACAATCTCGCCGGTTAGCACGCGCTCTGCGTACTGAATACCATCCGAAACGGTTGCCATTCATCATTTGCGCTTTTTCAAAAATTCATCGAGTGGATCAACTTCAGCTGGCCCCTTGGCACCAACTTTTGCTCTGCTTGCCGGCGTCATGCCGAATTCACCAAGCATTGCGCGAATACGTTTCCACACATCAGATTTCATCACTGCTGCCGGATGGGCTTTCACCATATCTTCGCCAGTCGCTGACTTTGATTTGTAGGTGTACCCCTCTTCTGCCAGAACATCACAATGATGCCGGTATTCAACATAGGCTTCGATCAACAGTTCAAGCGCTTTCCCGTCGAGCTGTGTCATCACGCCGATAGCGTCAAGTTCATCCCCGATCCGCTTAAACCAGTACTTCCCCTGTTTATCAAAATGCTTGGGAATTGGGGGGACCCCTGACGGGGGTTTGGGTTCATTCTTATTGATGGCTCGCTTCGATGGGTTCCCCTTCACCAAAACCAGGTGTGTCGGGGTTTTCGGTGGTCCAGACATAATCGAAAACTCCTATTAATCGTTTACGGTAGAACCCCTAAAAATCTTTTCCAACCTGCGGGCGTGTGACAAAAACTTAGGCGGCGGTCCTGAAGGCCGAGAGGGCTGAACTCTTTACCCGCCCCTCCCCCTCACGTTGACTGATGCGACTCATTCTCACTTGGTTCTTTCGACCGCCGTCTTCGCCCGGTGGCAAGGCCAGCAAAGGCTTTCGAGGTTCGATGGGTCATCGGTACCCCCATGAGCTTTCGGGATGATGTGGTCGACGCTTTTGGCAGGTGTGATACGACCATTACGTTTGCACCCCTGACAGAGATGCTTATCACGTGTCAGGATGAGTGGTCTGAGTTTGTCCCAGCTTGTGCCGTAACCTCGCTCATGTCTCGACTGGCCACGCTGGTGTTGTTGCCAGCCCTCATTGCGATGTTTATCGCAATAGCCTGATCTGTCCGTCGTTGTGCCAGCACATCCACGCTTACGACATGCCCTGGGTATTAATGCTGGCATGAACTTCTCTCCATCGGACCTGCAAGTCGCCATGCCACCCGCCGTTCGGTTCGCGGGGCGCCATCGGGATGTTGCTCCACAGACTGACCATCAGCGTGATCAACCAGCGAGTAGCATGGATACACAACAGATCCGCCACAGGCATCCCCTACCGCGAAATCAGCCACCTTGCGGTGGTCCCACCGAGCCAGTACTCGGGGCAGATAATGTGGCGGGACGCTGTAGCAAACAGCATGAATCAGCCGTGGTAAAGTAATGTGGTCAGCCCGGTTCTTGTCCGCGATTACCAGCCGTTCAGCGATCTGCATCTGATACTGTGGCGGTCGACCTGTACCTAGGTAGAAGCTTACTAGCGAATCAGGAAAGCGATTCAACCATTCGTTCACCTGTTCAGTAAAGCCAGCAACGGGGAGCGCATCATCTTCTAGCACCACCACCCTGCATGATTGTTCTGCGGCCCACTCAAGCGCACGGCGATGATTCCAGTTTGCGCCGTGGTCGCTATCGTCAGTCAGGAGATGAGCACCCAGCAGCGATGCCAGCCTTTGTGCAGAACTGATGCGGGAATGATGGCCTACCACCACAAACTTAATATGTTCAGTCATGTGGTTGATCCAATAATAATGCCGCACGAAGACGGATACTGTTTAAATATCAGGATGTTGCTTACTGATAACCATGGTTAAAGTGGGTACTCAGCCCGCCAGCGGTGGGAAACTGGCGTACTCATTTAAAGAGAATGGCTGATATCCACCAATGAAAAGGAATAACATGTCATACGATGTAAATGATCCAATGCAGCTACTCCAACTCCGTGTTGGCGCTCTGGAGTATTTCATGAAGCAAATCGCTGCGGCGCAACCTCAATCTGTAAGAGATTTGATTGAAGAAGAGACACAGAAACAGATTGCAATATGGAAAGATAAGAGCCCTGAAGTAGTGGAGATCATGGAGTCTGCTTTAAGTTTTCTACCAAACAAATAGCAGCTTCCGCTGAGGCAGTTCTTAATGCAGCGACCTGTTTTTTGGTCGCTTCTTTTTGTGCAGCAATTTCTTTTTCCAGCAATTCAACTCGTTGTTCAATTGTCATAGAACCTCCCACTATTTGTGACGCCACCAGGCAAACTCCTTTCCAATACCGTCAGTTTTAAAGATGGTGTGTACCTTAGGACCGGTAACGATGCGATCACCGAAAGACTTTGCAACCATACCGAACGCGCCCATGTCCACCAAAGTGGTGGGTGCTGTCTCCATCTTCCAGAAACGGTGACTTTCAATCAGGTAGTACTGTCGAATAATGTGGTGAGCAAACTCCATTACATCATCACGACTACCGCCCAGCAGACCAGCATTGAGCAATTTTTCGTGCCGATGTAACTCAATGAAGGCGCTGTATGCTTGCCCGTGATGGTTTGCTTTCATCCACGGCTCAGCGTACGTCTTATGCTCAGAACCCACGTAAATCTTACCGGGTTCCATTTCCTCCCACGGTTCATGCAACATTTCAACATCCGTGCCATCGGTACACCAGACGCGGGTAATATCAGGATTGGCACGTAAGTACTGATAGATATGCAGCCAGCGTGCAAAGTAAGGACTCATCGAGAGAGTGGGAACCAGGACGAGGTTTGCACCTCTCGGTGCTGTATCCAGTTCATCGGCCAGTACCACTGCATCAGCACCACGAATAGACGATGCCCATCCCTGAACCAACTCAGCAGATGCTTTCATCCTTACCTGACGCTGTGGATCATTCTGGCTAGTCAGAAATGAAGTGATCACCACATTACGCTGCTTCCTGAACGGTACATAAGCCGTGTAACCGCTATCGCGTCTGGCACTGTATATAACAGCATTGGATTTCGCTAACGCTTCACGCTCAGGCCGGGGAATTGAACGGGTGCCCTCTTCGTATTCATCCATTGAATGAATGAGATCTTCAGAACCAGCAACATCCGCAAACGCCCAGGTCGATAACCCTGCGTTGTGAATGCGAAGGGCCAGATCGGGATGCTCGTACATCCCGCGCCCGTATACCGGATCGAAGCCGCCAACCTTATCAATGGCGCTGCGGTGGTAATAAAGCATTACGCCGCGCTGTCCGGTATAGGCCACATGCTGATCGTCACGGTAAAGCACCGAGAGGTCATTCAACTTATTGCGTCCAGCCAGATCGAGAAACTGGTAAGCCAGGTGTGGCTCGGGTGATTCAATGTAAGGGAGGTGCCAATTATCAGCAATTGGCCATGCGTCATCATCCCATAAAAAAAGATGCTCGCACCCTGCATCCATCAGGGCTGAGAGGCTGGCGTTCTTTGAAGCAACAATGCCGAGTGATGTTTCATGGCGAAGCAGCTCAACGCCGTCTGGCACCGCTACAGCAGGTTTTGAACCATCATCGATAACAACCACCAGCACTCCAATTGGAAGATGATTCATGTGCTGTTCGAGCGATCGCTTCAGAATGTCGGCACGGTTGTGTGTCGTTATAGCAATGCCGATGCGGGCCACTGAATTGCAGGTGGGCGCATACGGGACACCGTCAATAGTGACCTGCATAATCACTTCCTTTACCTATAAAATTAATGCATAACTGTTAACCATTGATGGGTTCGGTTTAGAATTAAGAAAACAGCCATAAAAGGTATCGTCAAATGTCCAGATCTGGTTCCTTAGACTTGATCAACGAAGTAGAAGAAAATCTCTTGATTATGAAACAAAACCAAGAGATTAAGCCTGTAAAAGTGAAGTCAATGCTTGAACACTTAAGAAGTGCATTGGAATATTGTGCTAATGACACATTCGATAAACATCAGGGACAAAATATTTCTCAAAGACCAGATATTTACTTTCCTTACGGCGAGCAGAAATTTATAGACAATTTTTTTACTAAGAAATTGAAAATATCCACTCCACACTCATCCCCTCTATACAATGTTTATAATTCCATTCAAGACAGGCAAAGTAATAGTTCATGGCTTGGGATGATGTGTAACCTAAGGAAGGTGCGAATAAGCAGGTCA
>NZ_SZWP01000015.1:0-5310 GCF_005280825.1 Citrobacter sp. wls829 | reverse complement strand
ATCTCACGATTCTGCCGTTTTTGTATAATTTTTCAGAGGAGTAGCTAATGAACAATTCTGAAGGTTTGAAGTCGTTTCAGCAATCGCTTGCTGGCCTGCCACAGTGGGTGTCTGAACGTATATTGCAGCAGATAAATCAGTTAACCCATTACGAGCCAGTAATCGGCATTATGGGTAAGAGCGGTGCCGGTAAATCCTCACTCTGCAATGCCCTGTTTGCCAGTGAGGTATCACCGGTCAGCGATGTGGCGGCCTGTACACGTGAGCCACTGCGCTTTCGCCTGCAGGTTGGCGACCGCTATATAACGCTGATGGATCTGCCCGGCGTGGGCGAAAGTGGCGCTCGCGATACCGAGTATGCTGCGCTGTACCGCGAACAGCTTCCTCGCCTCGACCTGGTACTGTGGCTGATTAAGGCCGATGACCGGGCGCTGACGGTGGATGAACATTTTTATCATCAGGTGATTGGAGAGGTATACCGGCATAAGGTGCTGTTTGTTATCAGCCAGTCGGATAAGGCCGAACCTACCAGCGGTGGGGGACAGTTGTCCACGGCGCAGAAGCAGAATATCAGCCGCAAAATCTGCCTGCTGCATGAGCTGTTCCAGCCCGTCCATCCGGTGTGTGCTGTGTCGGTCCGTCTACAATGGGGGCTTAAGGTGATGGCCGAGCGGATGATTAAGTGCCTGCCACGTGAGGCCACCAGCCCGGTGGTGTCGCAACTCCATCCTTCCTTTCGCACGACGGTAGTCCGGGAACAGGCTCGTAGCGATTTTGGTGAAACCGTCGGGGCCGTACTCGATAGCATCAGTGCCTTTCCCCTGATACCCGCCCCTGTGCGGGCCGTCATTCAGGCCGTGCGCACCACCGTGGTCTCTGTGGCCCGCGCCGTCTGGGATTTCTTCTTCTGAGTATTTAATCCATCCCTGTTATTTCCCTGACCCTGTCGCCGATGCGACGGGGATCCCCTTTATTTGTTTTCCCGTTATGAGGAGTCTGCTTATGACCCGTCTGGCTTCGCGCTTTGGCGCTGCAAACATTATTCGTCGTGACCGTCCGTTAACCCGCGAGGAGCTGTTTCGCGTGGTGCCCAGTGTGTTCAGCGAGGACAAACATGAATCCCGTAGTGAACGCTACACCTATATACCCACCATCTCCTTGCTGGACAGCCTGCAGCGAGAAGGCTTCCAGCCATTCTTTGCCTGTCAGACCCGTGTGCGTGATCCGGAGCGTCGCGAACACACCAAGCATATGCTGCGTCTACGGCGTGAGGGACAGATAACCGGTAAGCAGGTGCCGGAAATAATCCTGCTCAACTCTCACGATGGCAGCAGTTCGTACCAGATGCTGCCGGGACTATTTCGTGCGGTTTGTCAGAACGGGCTCGTCTGCGGTGAGTCGTTTGGCGAGGTGCGGGTGCCACACAAGGGGGACGTGGTGAGTCAGGTGATTGAAGGCGCGTATGAGGTGCTGGGGATTTTTGACCGGGTGGAGGAGAAACGGGATGCCATGCAGTCGTTGCTGTTGCCACCCCCGGCACAGCAGGCACTGGCAAAAGCCGCCCTCACATACCGCTTTGGTGAAGACCACCAGCCGGTGACTGAATCGCAGATCCTCTCCCCTCGCCGCTGGCAGGATGAGAGCAATGACCTGTGGACCACGTACCAGCGTATTCAGGAGAACCTGATTAAGGGCGGGCTCAGTGGCCGTAATGCCAAAGGAGGACGGTCACATACCCGTGCCGTTCGCGGTATCGACGGGGACGTGAAACTTAACCGGGCACTGTGGGTGATGGCGGAAGCCCTGCTCACGCAACTGCAGTGACCGTTTAATGTTGCTGCTTTGTTAATATCGGACACCACCTGTCCGCATCGCACCGTGCTGACGGTCCTCACTCACCGAGGGAAGGCCTGTAACCCCCGCTGCCTCTGGCTTTTGCAGAAATGAAAAATAGTTTCTGTGGTGTCCATACCCTGTCCGACCCTCTCTTTAAAGTAATCACATCATTTTCAGTCAGTTAACTTTCACGGAGAACGTCTCATGACACAGGCAGAACGCCGCCATGACCGGCTGGCTGTCAGGCTGTCACTGATAATCAGCCGTCTGGTGGCAGGGGAAACGCTGAGTGTGCGTAAGCTTGCCGCTGAGTTTGGTGTGTCGGTGCGCACGCTGCGGCGTGATTTTCGTGAGCGGCTGATGTATCTGGACCTGGAGTATCAGTCCGGATATTGCCGCTTACGCACTGCGGGCAGTGAGACGCAGATGGTGCCCGACGTGCTTATCTTTGCCCACCGCAGCGGGATGGCCGGTCTTTTCCCTGGCTTTGACCGTCGTCTGGTAAACGCACTGCTGATGTGCGATGAGTCTCCCTGCGTAATCGCACCCGCCAGTCCGGTTCCTTCGCCATCAGGCGCATTGTCTTTCTGGCGACTGATTCAGGCCATTACCGGGCGCAGGCGGGTGACTCTGATTGCCGAGGGGCAGCGCTGTGAGCGGCTGGCTCCCTGCCGGTTACTTATCCACCAGCAGGCCTGGTATCTGGTGGCAGAGCACGACGGACATATCGCCGTATTCTCCCTGGATGAAATCCATCTGGTTCAGCCCCTGCAGGAGACTTTCCGGCGTAACGACAGTCTGTGTCGTCTTGTTGAAGACCCGGGCTTTATTCAGTCCTTACCCCATTTTCGCTTTATCCAGCAGTCACTGCTTACGTTTGTTCCGGCCAACAGCTCACCAGAATAGCGCAAGCGTTGTTATCAACCCGGCAACAGGGAGGAGCCCTATGCCCGTTATTGCCATTATCGCCATTGTTGTCATCGTCATCATTCTGAACAAAACCGGGGTGTCCGACAGTCTCGCGGCCCTGACCCTTGCCACTGTTGCCGCACTGCTGACGGGAGGTGGCGCAGCCGGTGCTGCCAGTGTCGCGCTGACACCGTTCGTCGGCGTGCCGGTGGGTATTTTCGTGGGCATTTATGTCTTTGCCAAAGTGGTTCGTCTGATTTCAGGAAAAAAATAATGAAACGTAAAACACTGCCTCTGCTGGCGCTGGTTGCCACCACTCTGTTTCTCATCGCATGCGATGACAGAAGTGATGACCTGAAGGCCATCAGTAAATTTAAGGACCTCACCCCACCGCGTTTCAGTGATGTGGTCAGCCACCAGGATGATGTCAGCGAAGAATGGTCACAGGTTGACTACTTATCCGGTCCCACCTTGCAGGTTTTACGTACCCGCCAGTCGCCCGATGGCTGCGAGGATGGCAGTTACTACTACCTCGTGGATATGCAGGAAAAAACCGTCCAGCCACTGATGAATGCGCTGTGTATTGCCGATAACATCAAACTGGAATACCAGGAGGTGACGGACCCGTATACCAAAGAAAAATACTTTGAGTACGCCCATGACGGCAAACTGATGGGGCAGCTACTGATACCCTCGAACCCTGACAATCAGGAATAAAACAACGACAAAGGAGACAAGAATGACAATACTTTCACTAAGTCGGTTTATGCTGGCGGGTGTACTGCTCGCGAGCTTTAATGCCTCTGCTATCCCGGGGTTCTGGCAGCAGGGTTACGGTCAGGGCAATACGGAATACAGCGTGACCGAAGCCAGCGGAAAGACGTTTACCATCAACTGCACAGGGAACCCGGACCAGAATGGTTTCTATCAGCATTCAGTCTTTCTTACCCTTGCCGATGACAAGATGGTCAGTTCGCACGATGACGACACTACTATCACCGTAGTGATGGATCACCAGCAGTACATTATTCCGTCCAGCCTGGGCTGGCGTAACGGCGATAACGCCTGGTTTGACTTCATCAGCAATATCTCTGAGGCCGGGCAGTTCGACGTCTACGTCAATGACCACAAAGCAGGGACCTTCACTGCGGACCGGAAGAACGCTGAGAAAGTTCTGTCCACTCTCGGAGACTGCAGCAACGACTGATAGTAGTATCTTCCCCAGCAAATCCACCCCGACAGCTAGCAGGCTGCCGGGGTTTTCTTTTATCAGGAGCCCGAAAATGACCCAATCCGTGTTGCTGCCACCGGGGCCTTTCACCCGGAGACAAGCGCAAGCGGTCACTACCACGTACAGCAATATCACACTCGAAGACGACCAGGGCAGTCACTTCCGTCTGGTGGTTCGTGATACTGAAGGCCGGATGGTCTGGCGGGCATGGAACTTTGAGCCGGATGCCGGTGAAGGTCTTAACCGCTATATCCGCACCTCAGGCATCCGTACAGACACGGCCACCCGCTGATCGCGAAGCATTTACCCGCATTCACCTCCCCGAACACACTTTATATCCCCATACGCCAGCCATCGCCGCTGGCGTTTTTATTGACGGAGACATACCCATGACAACACAGACGCAGCACGACCTCGCACCCGCTAACCAACCCGAATTTGAACTGACCGTCACGCCGGTCCCCGATGAACAGCGTATCGATTTCTGGCCACAGTACTTTGGCGCTATCCCGCAGTGGCTACTCCTGGAGCCGCATATCTTCGCCTGGATGGACCGCTTCTGTGAGGGCTACAGCGGTGGTATCTGGTCGTTCTACACCCTCAGCAATGGCGGCGCATTTATGTCCCCCGAGCCTGACAACGATGAGACATGGCGTCTGTTTAACTGCCTGAACGGTAACGATGCCCAAATGAGTGCAGAAGCAGCAGGTATTGCTGTCTGCCTGATTGCGTATAGCCACCATGCCTGCCGTACAGAATGTGACGCGATGACCGCACACTATTACCGCCTGCGGGAGTATGCCATGCAACATCCAGAGGCTCACGCCATTCTGCGTATTATCGACTGACCGAAGGAGCAACAGATGAAACAGCTTTCCTTTTTACCCGGCGAGATGACGCCACAGGACCGGCGTCTCATTCAGCGGGCGCTCAGGGCTCTGGACCGCCACCTGCATGAGCCCGGCGTAGCCTTCACCTCTACCCACGCCGTACGTGAATGGCTGCGACTGCATATGGCCGCGCTTGAGCGGGAAGAGTTCCGGGTGTTGTATCTGGACAACCAGAATCAGTTGATTGCCCATGAAACGCTCTTCACCGGCACGATTAACCGCACCGAGGTGCATCCCCGGGAGGTGGTCAAACGTGCTCTGCACTTCAACGCGGCGGCGGTGATACTCGCGCATAACCATCCTTCCGGCGAGACGACACCTAGCCAGGCCGACAAAACCCTCACGCAGCGACTGGTTCAGGTGCTTCAGCTGGTGGATATCCGTGTCCCTGACCATCTGATTGTCGGTGGCAGGCAAATCTATTCGTTCGCAGAACACGGTCTG